>JACQFP010000006.1 GCA_016200005.1 Verrucomicrobiota bacterium
ACTGGCTCAGCGCCGCCGGCGCCGAGCCGAAAATAAAAAACAGAAAACCGCCAGACCAATAACAAAAAACAACATAACCATGACCGCCCCTTTGTAGTGTAATTAAACCGCGGCTGAGGTCATTGATTCAAAAACGCGCCGGAAGACCAGTTCTGAAAGCACCAATCACCAAGCTCCAGTATCCAGAGAAGCTCCAAGCATCAAGCTCCAAGGCTACACGCCCACTGAGTCACAGCGGACTTTGAGGTTCGACGTTTGAAGCTTCTCTGGAGCTTGGAGGTTGGTGCTTGGAATTTTTCCCGTGCGCCTTCGGTGTCTTTCTTGCCAAAACTTCGCGCGCCAGCCACTCTGAAGCACATGACCAACGTTCTCAGCCGGCTCACCTGGTTCGTCACGCTTGCTCTGACGCTTGATCTCGCGGCTGTCGAACCGAACGAAACCCGCCCAATCGGCGTCGCCAAGATCGACATCACGCCTGACTATCCCATTCGTCTCAGCGGCTACGGCAACCGGCGAAAGGAGTCAGAAGGGGTCGCGCAAAACATCTTCGCCAAGGCATTGGCGATGGGCAGCGACAAGGAAGGCCCGGCCCTGCTCATCACCGTGGACAACTGTGGTGTCCCTGTCAGCGTCCGCGACGAAGTTGTCCAGCGCCTGATCAGGAAGAAAAAAATAAACCCTGATCGCGTCGCCATCTGTTCCTCGCACACACATTCCGCCCCGTGCCTGACGGGCATATTGCCGAATCTTTTCAGCGAACCGATCCCGCCGGAGCATCAGGTCAAGATCGATCGCTACACGCGAGAATTGATCGACAATCTGGAAAAAGTTGCGCTTGCGGCGTTGGCCAATCGAAAACCTGGAAAACTGTCATGGGGTCAGGGCACAGCCGGTTTCGCCAAAAACCGCCGCCCGCAAGGCGGCCCGGTCGATCATGATTTACGAATTCTTGTTGTCACTGACGCCAAAGGCAAACTGCGCGCCGTCGTGGCGAACTACGCCTGCCACTGCACGACCGTCACTGGTGAGTTCAATCAAATCTGTGGCGACTGGGCCGGCTACGCGCAGGAATTTCTGGAGCGAGATCATCCCGGCGCAATTGTTCTTACTCCCGTCGGTTGTGGCGCGGACTCCAATCCTTTTCCCCGACCCGGTTTCGACCTCGCCAAGCAGCATGGCCAGGAAATCGCGACACAGGTCAACCGTCTCCTTGCAAATCCGCTCACTCCGATTCGCGGCCAACTTCAATGTCGCACCAAGCAGATTGAACTTCCCTTCGACACGTTGCCAACCCGCGAGCAATGGGAACAGCGCGCGAAACAATCCGGCGCCGTGGGTTATCACGCGAAGATCAATCTTGTCCGGCTCGATCGTGGCGAAACATTGCCGACCAAACTACCTTACCTGGTGCAGACCTGGAATTTCGGCAACAATCTGGCGATGGTTTTCCTCCCCGGCGAAGTCGTCGTTGATTACTCGCTGCGTTTGAAAAAAGAATTCGACACCACGCGCCTCTGGGTCAACGCCTACGCCAACGACGTTCCCTGCTACATCCCGTCCCGGCGCATTCTCAAGGAAGGCGGCTACGAAGGCGGCGACGCGATGGTCTATTACGACCGCCCCACCAAATTGGCGATGGAAACCGAAGACCTGATCATCGGCGGCGTTCACGACCTGATGCCCAAAGAGTTTTTGTTCGAGGATAAGAAGGCCAAGTTCCCACCGGCGAACCGCTGATCATCGGCCCGGTGGCGAAGAGTCAGCGCTGATTTCGAGGGCGCCAATGCAACCACCAAAGCCGCGAACCACGCGAACACTTTTGCCGCATTGTGTTCTTTTGCGGCAATTGAATCTGCGTTCATCGTCGTTTATCTGCGGTTAAAAACAAATGGCTGACGTTTTCACCAAGGCGAAGCGGGCGCGACGGGACAGAATTCAAGGCGCGGCAGGTTCGGCGCGGATCAGCGGCTTCAGCCGTTTAAGCATCACCACGCCGATGCCCGGGACTTTGCCGAGGTCGTCCGTGATCTTGTAAGGCCGGTGGGCCATGATGCGCTCGGCCAGCTTCGGGCCGATGCCGGGCAGCTTTTGCAATTCCTCGTAAGTGGCATTGTTGATGTCCACCAACGAAGCAGCGATCGGGGTGTTGGTTGGCGCGACGCTGACTGCAGCGGATCCGACCTGGCGCGGAAATTTGGTTTCGTCCCAGATGCCGCGTTTCTTTTCGCGCGCGATGAGTTCGAGGTTTTTGAGTTTGTTGATGAAGGTGGTGGAGCGCGGGCCATCCGGCCAGTTGGCGCGCAGGCCGTAGATGCGAGCGTGTCCATGGGCGACCAGTTCCTCGGCGAGGTTTTTGCCATTGACGAGCACGACGGCGTAGAAACGAGCCAGGGTGCTGCGGCCCATCGCATTTCGCCACCGGGTGATGACCGTGATGTCTGCATCGGAAAGGGTCGCGCGCGTAAATTGCGACGCGGCCGTGCCCGCACGCGAAATGTCGTTAGGCGAAATTCCGAAATAGGCGGCCTGATCTTGGGCACGTTCCGTGAGAGTGGCATCGCTCTCCGGCGCGTCCACGAAGTAGAGGCGGAAGACGTATTCGCGTTCTTTGTGGGCCACATGAAAACTGTCACCGTCCACGATGGCATTGGCATTGGTGATGAGGTGACAGCCAGCGAGGACTTCCCATGCGTCGGCGCTTTTTTGCTGGGCGAGCAGGCGCGGCGTCGGGCACAGGACCAGTCCAAGGAGACAGGCCAGCACGATTCGCTTCGGGACGACGACGGGACGTGCTTTGGCCATAAAGGCACTATGGCACGCTCGCTCGCGAATGCAGCATTAAATTGAGGCGGAGAAGGTGTCGCTAGGAGACGCGTCGCGCCCGAAACGGAGAGCGACTCTGTGGCGCGAGATGCGACTTGTGCGGCGGATTCAAAGGGTCTGGCGGCAACTCGTTAAGACGCGGACGAGTGCGGCCCGAATTCCGTTTGCGCCACCGTCGAGACCTCAAACACAAGATGATCGACATCACCGATCTGCCGCGTGCGGCTGTGTTCCGGTGCCAGCTTCATGAACAGGTTCAGCATTTTCTGGTTGGAGGTCATTACGTCGGCCTCGAACCAGCGAATCCCGTCCGCAACGGCCAGGCGCGCCAGGAGTTGCAGGAGAAAGGTACCCAGCCCGCGGCGTTGAAAATCATCATGCACGGTAAAGGCGACCTCGGCGGCGCCGGGCTTGGGCAGCCGCACGTAGCGCGCGCCACAGACGATGCGAGTGGCGTCATTCGCCGACACCACACCCACGACGCACAACTCGTCCGTCCGATCAATGGCAAGCATCCGGCGGAGTTGGTCGGGCGCGACGCTGCGGATGGGACTGAAGAAGCGGTGCAACAAGGTCTCGCGCGAAGCGGTGCGGATGGCTTCGGTGATGAGGGGTTGATCGTCCGGCCGCACATGCCGGAAGCGCACCAGTGGTCCACCGGCCAGCGGCCATTCGGCGAGCCACTCGGGGTCGCTGGCGCTGGGCAGTTTATATTGTGCCGTCGGATCGTCCACGTGTTCAATATGACTCATCCGGGTTAAACGATGCAGAAAATCTTGGGCTGACGAAGCTCTTTCCCACCTTCAGTGGGCGCTGGGCTGAACCGTTGTTTTGGAATAATCGAAGGTAAACAATTCGGCGTCGGTCAGACGGAAAACGATGCGCATCTCATTCAACGTCGCTTCGCAGACCGAGCGGCCTTTCCAAGTAATCTCCTTGCCAAAGCCCGATTCAGTGACGAGGTCGCAGTCGGCGAAGGAAAAGCCGGGCAGGACTTTGTTGTCGTCGCCGCGAAGCTCGGCGCGCAGTTCTTTCCGAATGATGGCGTTGACAACGAGCGTGGATTTCTTTGGCGGAGTCAACAATGGTCGCGTCATCAAGAATCCCGGAGCGCTTGAGTTGGGCCGCACGCCGATCAAACGATCGCGTTCACAGACGGCGAGGCCAATCGAGCCGACGTTTTCCTGCTTGGTGTCGTGCGGGAGGGGAAAGCCGCCGTAATAAAATCGCAATTCGTCGCCGACTTCGACGGGGCTTTCCGCCGCCATGACCATGCCGGCTTCCCACGAACCGGCCGCGCCGCGCTCCAGAAACGGCGGGTGCGTGGGGATACGGTCCCAGACTTGTCCGTCGCCGCTCCAGGCCAGTTCAGAGTGCATGAAGCCCGTCCCGCGATCGTAGGTCTGGAGTTGGCCGAACAAGAGATCGCCGCGCCGGAAAACGGTCATGCCGTAGAATTCCGGTTTATCGGTTTCGGTCGGCACAAGGATGTTGCGCTCGTGCGTCCAGTGTTGGAGGTCGCGACTTTCCTGGACGGAGACGCGGCGTTTGTGGTCGCCGGCGTAGGCGCGCGGTCGGCAGAACAGCAGCCAGCGATCGCACACTTCGTCATAGACGAAATTGTTGTGCGTATCGCTGTGATACGAGATGGCCGGAGTCTGCCACGTGAACTTGAATGACTTGCCATCGTCGGATGAGGAAACGAACACGCCGCCCTTTTGATTGTGGATGGCGAGAAATTTTCCGGTGAACGCGCGTGGTTTCGGGTTGAGGCACACGTCGATGTTCTGGGTTTTGTCCGTGCCGAGGCGGATGACATTGTTGTCCTTGCTGCCGGCGTAATCGAACAGACCCAATGACGGTTTGCGCCAAGTGATGCCGTCGGGCGATTCCGCATAGCAGACGTTGTAGGAGAACGGGAGTTTGTTGTAGTAGGCGTTGCTGCTCCAGATCGAATACCACATCTTGAACAAACGGTCCTGGGGATCGAACAGCACGGAGCCGCCCAAATGCGGGCCGGTGCCTTCCCACGGATGCTCGCGGACGATGAGCGGATTTCCCGGATGGCGTTTGGGCGGGACAACAAAACGTTCGAGTTGCCAGCGGTCCTCCACGACGCGGCTGTCGCACACAAAGTACGGACCTCTTGCTGCCGACACTTTGTAATCGGGAGCCGGAAGCGTCACGGCTGCCAACGCAAGCGGCGGCGCCAGAATGAAAACGAAAGCGCCGTAACTCTTAAGGCGGAAGGGCATCAGCCGTTATTAATCCCAAATCCGGTACGGGAGCAAGGTTCTTTCCAGAAAGACGCCGCAGCGCGGACACTTGCCCGGTTCCTTCCACGGTCGTGTCCGATGCAGTTTAGACACCGGACAGGCCGGTGTCACCACGGACCATTTTATTTGGGTCAATCCAGCAATCAACATTTTATCGGCCAGGACGGAATAAAGCGAAGGGTCGCCTCCACCGGCAATCGTCGTGAATGGCTTCTTTCCCAAGCTATTCTTTCGCGCACGAACTTCGGCGTCCGTGACGCGAACACGGATCGGCACGTCGTGCAGGTCACGGCAATCGCAACACTCGATGGTTTGGGTGATGCGACCAAATCCGTCATCGACGCCGCCACTGACTTTCGCCCGGTAACCGCAGCGTGGACAATCGAACAAGTAAGCTTTGCCCATGAAACAATCTAAGTTCGCCTGGGATTGTTCTTCGACCTCTGAGCCGAGGTCAGATTTCACGCCATAGCTGGTTGCAAGTCCCCCAGCGGTTCAACGTCCCGTTCGATTTGTTTTTCCTTTTCGTAACGCGCCAGACGCAAGTCGTAATCTGCCTGCAATCCCGTCCACAGTTCCGCCGTTGTGCCAAAGTAACGCGCCAGCCGCAGGGCCGTGTCTGCTGTGATGCTTCGCTTCTCCATCACAATCTCGTTAATCCGGCGCGGCGGGACATTCAACGCCCGCGCCAGCGCGTTTTGCGACAGGTCGCGTGGCTTCATAAACTCCTCGCGGAGAATTTCACCCGGATGTATCGGGGGCAATTTCTTTGCTTTCATAATCAATGGTAGTCCACAATTTCCACGTCGAACGCATCCTCACCAAGCCTGCAGAAAAGCAAATGCGCCATTGATCGTTCACGCGTATGCTGTGCTGTCCCTTGCGGTCGCCCTTCAACGCTTCCAACCGATTGCCATACGGCGAGCGCAAGTCCTGCAAATTCCGCGCTTGATGCAACAGCAACAGTTTCCGTCGCGCCACCCGTTGAATCTGTGTCGGCGGTCGTCTGGACGATTCATCGTTAAACAGCCGCTCGGTTTCCGGGCAGGCGAAGCTGCGTATCATCTATCCCAACCATAATGTTCGGCGTCATGCTGTGTCAAGAAACGCGCCTAACTCACCCAATCCGCCATAAGTTTTGCGCTTTGCTCTAAGGGCGACTCTCGACGATTGTTTTGACTTACGATTATTCGTCGGCATTCTTGGACCGCGAGAAACACATAAAACCATTGATTTCATTTGGGATGGTGCGCGCTGCAGGTTTCGAACCTGCGACCCCTACCGTGTGAAGGTAATGCTCTACCACTGAGCTAAGCGCGCCACCGGCCAAAAACTAACGGAGCGCCCGGACATTTCAAGATTTTCTTCGATGGTTCAAGGCATTGCCACCGTTAGGAGTTCCGCCTTCCGGCGGTTCTTGCTTTAACACACGTTCTGACCGCCTGAAGGCGGAACTCCAAACAAAGTGTCCATGCAACTCTGACTGGTTCGGATTTCGGATTTCGGATTTGGGCTATGCACTTAATTCCCCTTGGCCCATCGGACACGCGAGAGCGTGAACTCCAACGCCGTGCGAGGGCCGTTTCCGTTGGAGTTCAACCTTTAGGTTGTCCCCCGGTTGTCTGAAGGAGAATCAAGTGCATAGCCCTATTTGGGATTTCAGAATCCGCCTCCGCACGTCTGCGGCTACATTCACTTTGCGGCTACACCTCACGCGCCAATGATTGCTTGGCGATGTGATGTCGCCTTGTTTAACTGGCATCGTTGAACTCACTGGCATCAACCATTGAAAGCACAACTGGGGCATTGAGTCCGTTGGGGTTTCTCGGTTTATTCGTCGCGGCCTCGGTCTTGATGATCTGGCGGCTGGAGCACATGACGGAAAAAGGCGTGGAGGGGACGGTGCTGGGCACGCTGGTCATGCCGTACTGTTCGGGTCTGCCCAATTTGATTTTTGTTTTCGTGCTCGCGAGCAAGGGCGGCAGTGGCAAAGAGGTGATGATCAACTGCCTCGTCAACAATGTCACGAACATGACGTTCTTGATCGGGCTGCCGGCGATTTTCTGGGGCATGAGTGTGCTGCCCGCGCGTAAAGGGAAAAAGAAAAAGAAGAGCGAGGAGACCCATCGCATCAACCGTCTCTCGCTTCTGTTGACGCTGACGGCGGTTTTGTTTTTTACCGGCGCGGTGTGGGCTTTGGGACGCGACGGCAAACTGGATTTCGGCGATGGTCTGGTGTTGGTCGGCCTGTTTCTATTCTGGCAATGCTTTCACATCTTTGACGTGTTGAAGAACAATGTCCGGCAGAACAAATCGTTCCATTGGACTCTGTTCCTGGACCTGGCGCTGCTGGCGGTCGGTGCTTATGGCATCTACGTCAGCGTGAACTGGCTGGTGGACTGGGTTTCCCACATTCAGACCGGCTTCATCAGCGCCAAGCGGCTGGGCTGGTTGAGCGGCTGGCTAATGGTGCTGCCGAATGCGTTGCTGGCGCTCTATTACGGCTGGCGAAAACGGCCGGAGGTCATCTACAGTTCGCAGGTGGGCGACGGACACATCTGCATTCCGCTGTGCGTTGGTATTTTTGCGTTGTATCGGACGATCGTCGTACCGAACTTCTTTGACGCCGGGATTCAGATGCTGGTCGGAGCGACGCTCGTCCATTTCTTCTTCGTGGCCATTTTCGGTCAACTGCCCCGCTTCATGGGATGGATTCTGACCGGTGTTTACGGGGTGTTCCTCTACAAGGGACTGATTGAATAAGGCGAATCTCAGCCTGACAGGACGATGTGCCGAGTCAGTGATGCGCCAAAACAAAAAATAACTTGTCTCCCGCTCAAGGTGAGCCTTAATTCCCATATCATGCACAATCGAATCCGGCCGAACACCGGCAGGTGCCAGACCAAAGCTAGGTTTGGCCTGCTCAATATTAGGTGTCATCGTCACGTGACTGTCAGAGCAAAGCCCATCTTCGTTGTCGGTGGTTGGTTAGCGGTTGCTTTGGCTGTTTTGCTTCCATTGTTCGGTTGCGAGCGTGAGCCGGGAATGAGGCCCAGATGCATTGACAACTTACTCCAGATACAAGGGGCTAAAAATCAGTGGATGACAGAAACTAAAAAGGCCACCAACGACGTTCCGACGTGGGATAACATTCGGCCTTATCTGTATCGGTCGCGCGAGCTGCACTGCCCAAAAGGTGGAGTTTACACAATTGGGAGGCTGGATGAACGGCCGAGATGCTCTATTGGCGGAAAAGTTCACACACTGCCATGAAACCTCCTCTGAGGTTACATGCGTCACGTAGAGAATATTTTTTGCTGAAGGATGGGGGGATGTGAGCGCACGGAGCGCACCAGACTTGATTCAAGTCGGAAGCTTGACCGGGTTGGAGCGGAATTTCTCGCTCAGATCGACGAAGGGCACTTGCGCGCTCAACCAACGCGTGTTCTTCGTAATCTCGTTCATCGACTGGCCAGTGTGGTTGCAGATCAAAAACATCCCGTCGCCCAAAACCATGAAGGCGTCGAAGCGCGTGCCGCCGCCGTGACGGGCAAATTCAAAATCGCCGCAGCCGTGTTTCAAGGACATCAGTTCTGATCGCAACGCCTCGACATCCGACAGGAAGTTTTTTTGAAAGTCCTCCTTGCGCGGCCCGGTGTAGGACAGGATTTTCCCCTTCTTGACCGCCAGTTGAACAATCGTCCACTCATCGAAGACGACGCCTTCGTACACGTCGTTCATCCGGCTGGCGCAGTCTTTGATCGATTTAATTGCTTCATCAAGGGTCATAGCACGATTCGTATTTAATCCGCCGTGAGCAAAACAATTTTGTGAGACGGAAACAAGGTAAATCAAACCGTCCTGATATTTGCTGTCCGGCTACCAGCCCGTTCAAAAGGTAGCCGCCGACGTGCGGAGGCGGACAACACGATTGGATTTCCGCGCCCATTCCGCCTCCTCACCTCGGCGGCTACGCGGGCTTGCGCAGAATCGTGTTGCGCTGCGCCCAGTCGGGATTTGGGTTGGGATAATCCAGGTTGTAATGCAGCCCGCGACTCTCCGGGCGTTGCAGCGCGCTGTGGACAATCAGTTCGGCCACGGTCGCGATGTTGCGCAACTCCAACAAATCATTGGTGACGATGAAGTCCCAATAAAACTCCAGAATCTCCTGTTGCAGGTTGGCGATGCGCGACTTCGCGCGTTGCAGGCGTTTGTTCGTGCGGACGATGCCAACGTAATCCCACATCAGGCGTCGGATCTCGTCCCAGTTGTGCGAGACGACGACGAGTTCGTCGGGATTGTGCGCGTGGCCGGATTGCCAGCCGGGGATTTCTATCTTCACGTCCGGCGACACATGAGTGAGAGCATGATGGGCGGCACGATTCGCCAGGACCAGCGCTTCGAGCAGGGAATTGCTGGCCAGCCGGTTCGCGCCGTGCAACCCAGTGCAGGCCACCTCCCCCACGGCGTAAAGGCCGGGGATTTCGGTTTCGCCGTGCAGATTGGTCAGCACGCCACCACATTGATAATGCGCGGCCGGAACGACGGGGATCGGCTCTTTTGCAATGTCGATGCCGTATTGCAGGCACGTGGCATAGATGTTGGGAAATCGTTCCTTGAGGAAACTCGCCGGCTGGTGCGTGATGTCGAGCAGGACATGATCGGCGCCGCTCTTCTTCATTTCGCTGTCGATGGCGCGGGCCACGATGTCGCGCGGCGCGAGCGATTTGAGCGGATGATGCTTGTTCATGAATTCCGCGCCCTCCACCGTTTTGAGAACGCCCCCCTCGCCGCGCACCGCTTCGCTGATGAGAAACGATTTCGCTTTGGGATGGTAAAGACAGGTCGGATGAAACTGGATGAACTCCATATTGGCGACGGCCGCACCGGCGCGATAGGCCATCGCCACGCCATCTCCGGTGGCGATGTCGGGGTTGGTCGTGTAAAGGTAAACCTTGCCGCAACCACCGGTCGCCAGCAGCACGTTTCGGGCGATGAAAGTCTCCACCTGCCCGCTGATTTTGTTCAGCACATAAACGCCGAGGCAACGGTTTTCTCCAACGTAACCGAGTTTCTGGCTGGTGATGAGGTCGATGGCAAAATGGTCTTCAAAAATTTCAATAGTTGGTTGGGTAGCGATCGCCGCCAGCAGAGCGCGCTCAATTTCGCGACCGGTCACATCTTGGGCGTGCAGAATGCGGCGCTTCGAGTGACCGCCTTCCTTGCCTAGATCAAGTTCTTTCACGCCGTGGGAGCGGGGAATTTCGCGTTCGGAAAAACGCATTCCGAGTTCGATCAACTCGGCGATGCGCGCCGGACCTTCTTCGATGATGGTGCGGACGACATTTTCGTGACAAAGTCCGGCGCCCGCTTCCAACGTGTCACGCACGTGCAGTTCGAACGAGTCTTCCTTGCTCGTGACTGCGGCGATGCCGCCCTGGGCGTAGTTCGTGTTCGACTCGGCGCGTTGTTTCTTGGTGACAATCCCCACGCGCCCGCGTGGTGCCACCTTCAGAGCGAAAGAAAGCCCCGCAATGCCGCTGCCAAGAACCAGGAAGTCGAAGTGTTTCATTGCGCGCCCAATTCAACACAGTCGAGGCGCCTTGTCCAACGAAGTGTTTCTCCCCGGTTCAGTCGGTCTGTGGACTACGGCACGACGGCGGCGCGGTAGAAGCGCCGGGATGGGTTCGCTCCCAGAGGATCGCTGTACGTCACCGTGCCAAACGAGTTCGTGACCGTCGCGAGCACACTCCAGGTCAACAAGTTCGTGGAGGCTTGCAGCTCCAGCCGCGCGCCGGGCGGGCCGTGCACCACCAACTGCATCGAGCCATTCGTGGGCCGATCGGGTTTTTCGAACCACACGGAACTGGCTGGCACTTCGCGCAAGCGATAAAAGCACGCGCGGGAATCCGGGGCCGGATCGACGAAGGGCATGGCCGTGTTCGTGGGCGAAATGACACCCAACGAGAACCAGATCAGTAAATTGGTCGAGGCCAGAACCTCGTAAACTTTGCCCGGGATGACATGCAGGAGAAGCTGGCATTGGCCGTTGGTTGGCGGTCCACTGAGTTCGAGCCAACTCAATGGAACGAAGGTGACTTGATCCAGCCAGGCGGCATCCGAGCCGCTGCTGACCGCCCGATCTTTGGCATAGCGCCAGCGAAGGGTGTGGACACCGCGAACGAGGTTGACCCCCACCTGCCGCCAGTTGACTTCGCCGGAGATGCGGTTGGTCTGCAACACGCCATCGATGTAGAATTTCAGGAAGTCAAAACCTGTCTCCGAGGAGACCTTCCACCAGAAGCTAAGAATCCCCGGTCCCGTCACGGTCGTTTCCAACCAGGATTCCTGATTGTCGCCCAGGCTGCCGCTCCGGGCCGCCGAGACGCCATCGCGAGAACCATTCGTCTGGCCAAACCACGCCGCATTGCCTCCGGTTTGCCAGACCAGATCCGTGGAGTTGCACAACACGCCCTCCAGCGGCAGCGGGCTTACGACGGTGACCGGGATCGTTACGCGATTGGTCAAGCCCGCGTCATCCGTAGCGTTCAAAGTGATCGTCGCGGTGCCGGTTTGATCGGAGGTGGGTGTCCCTGTGAGCAGCCAATATGTATTTTTGACGTAACTTACGGCTAGGTCCGCCGCGGGCATCAGATTGGTGTCTGAAGAACTTGCCGTGACCGTAATCAAATCGCCGGACGGCCCATCATCCAACACACTGAAGCCCAACCAGGAGGTCGTGTCCGCGGCAACGAGCCAGTTCGTAAGCACCGAAAAGGTCGGCGGCCTTCTTTGTGGCAGGTGACCCACGAGGACACCCCGAGCTTGCAAGCCATCGACGGCTGTTCTGTCGGGTGAGCTGGAGTTCACATTGAGCAAGTTGAGCGTAAGATTTACGTACGACAATTGCGGCAGGTCCTGGATAGGCCCAATGTTGGTCAACAGGTTTTGCCGGAGAGAAAGGAATTCAAGATTCATCAGCCCGGCCAGTGGCGCCAGGTCGGTAATGCGATTGGTTTCCAAGCTCAACCAGGTCAGTTGCGACATGCTCTGCAGGAAGGTGAGGTCGTTGATGGCATCCCCATGCAACCCTAACCCGGTCAGGTTCGTCAGCGCCGTCAAGGATGAAAGGTCGGCGACGCTATTATTGTTGAGGCTGAAAAACCTCAGCCCGGGCAGAGCCGGCAACACGCTCAGGTTGCTGATTGAGTTCCCGTTCAGAAACAGGCTCGATAGATTGGTGGCCCATTCCAAGCCGGACAAGTCGGCGATATTGGTATTGTAAACGTAGAGATAAGTCAGCGACTGGAGCTCCAGACTGGTGAGATCGCCGGCGGGCCGGCCGAGGGTTTGCTGGATGGCGGTTGCCAGATTCGGATCTGGAAACGTGACCACTTCGGGTATCATGACGCTGACCAGCACGTCCACACTGGTGATCAGCCCGGCGTCATCGGTCGCGGTGAGAGTGATGGTGGTTGTGCCAGTCTGGTCGGCTGCAGGAGTCAGCGTCAATGTCCGGTTTTCATTGGTGCCCGTAATCGAAAAGCCTTGGTCCGGTATCAAACTCGTGTCCGAGGAACTGGCCGTTATCAACAACTGGTCGCCCGGCGTGATGTCATCGTAAACGTAGAAGGCGTGCGACGAAGCGAGATTCGTGGCAATGAACCAGCGGGTGGGAAGCGAGAGATTGGGCGGCTGGTTTTGCGGCTGGTAGGCCACACTGACTTGCCGGCTTTGCAGGTTTTGGATCACGGCGCTGACTGGAGAATCGGTGCTGAGATCGAGCAGGTTGCCGACCAATCCAGCCCGTGACAGATGCGGCAGGTGCTCGAGGTCGGCGATGTCTTTCAGCAGGTTGTAGTCCGCTTCAACGGAAACCAGATTGGTCAGCCCGCCCAACTCCACCGTGTCCTAAAGCCGATTGTTCCGCAGGTTGAGCGACACCAGTCGGCTCAACCCTTGGACAAAACTCAGGTTGCTGAGGGACAGGCCATCCAGCTTGAGGTGAGTCAGATTGGTCAGCGCGGCCAGCAGGGTGTGGTTGGTGATCGGGTTATGGCCCAGCTCCAGGCAGTTTAGATTCGTCAATCCGGTCAGTGGCGACAGGTCGGCGATCCGGTTGTCGTCGAGGAGGAGATGTGTCAATCGCTTCAGGCCATCAAGAAAAGTCAGGTTGCTCACGGAGTTATGGTACAACCAAAGACCGGTCAGATTGGTCAATCCAGATAGCTCCGTAAAGTTGGTGATCGGATTGCCGGTCAGTACCAAAGCGGTTAAATTCGTCAGCGTCGCCAGCGGCAACAGATCACCGACACGGTTGTAGGCCAGATCAATGTAGCTGAGCCGGCTCAAGCCGGACAGGAATGTCAGGTTGCTGATGGCATTGCCGCGCAACTCAAGATTGACCAGCTCCGTCCAGCCGGACAGCGCGGAGTAATTGGTGACGGGATTTCCGCTCAGCACCACGTAGCTCAAGTTGGCGAGCGTGGTCAACGGCGACAGGTCGCTGATCTGGTTGTCGCCGAGGTTCAAGAAATTCAAACGGATCAGATGCTGCAGGAAGGACACGTTGCTGATGGAATTACCGCCCAGATACAAGGTGGTCAGGTTGGCGGCCGCCGCCAGCACCACGTCGCAGTTCGTGATCGTATTCCATCTGAGGTCCAGGCTGTTCAGGTTCGTTAATCCCGCCAGCGGAGAAAGATCGGTGACGAGGTTTTTGTAGAGGACCACCGAGGTCAACCGCCACAAATCCCGCAGCACGGCCAGATTTGTAATGCCGCCGTCACACAGCGCGAGATTGGTCAGACCGGTCAAGCCGGACAGCGTCGAGTAGTCGCCGATTGGATTTCCGCCCAAGGCCAGCGAACTCAGGTTTGTCAAAGTGGACAGAGGTGAAAGTTCGCGGATGCGGTTCTTTTCAAGTTCCAGCGAAGTAAGCTTGTTCAAGCCCTGTAGAAAGGTCAGGTTGCTGATCGAGTTGCCGTTCAAGCAAAGACGGGTGAGGTTGGTCAAGACGGACAGTTCGTCGCCGGTGGGAATCAAGTTATCTCCGATATTCAATTCCGTGAGGCTGAACAGCGCGGCGAGCGGTGAAAGATCGCTGACGGCATTTCCGGCCAGTTCGAGACGCGCCAGGTTGGTCGCCCATTCCAAACCGGACAGGTTGCCGATACTCGCGTTGTAGGCGGAAAGCGAGGTCAGCGCCTGGAGATCCTCACTGGTGAGTCGGCCGGTTGGTTTGTCCAACGCGGCGCGGATGGCGGCTTCGAGGTTCGGGTCAGGAAAGGTGACCTCCGTTTGGGCGTAGGCAGCGCTGGCGGACAGCCCTGCAGCAAGAACCACAGACCAGACAGCAACAGATTTTCGAACGGCTTTCACTTTCACCATACCCCAGTTGACCTGCCCATGCGCGCGAGACGCACCGCCTCGGCGCGCAGACACCCCTTGCTCTCAACACTCAACGAATCGACGGCTTCCGGGGCACAACCTCCCCTGCCCTCACGGCGCTCGCAAAGAAAATCACCTGAACAAAACGCACGCGCGCCTGCGTCGCCATTTCGGACTTTAGAGTCAGGATCACCTTGGCCGGAAGCACTCCCCCATTGCAAGCTGATTTCCAGCCCTGAAACGAGCTGTGGAAATCAGGCGGCTGGAGCAATCTTTGCGGTCAAAGCCGCGCGTTGTCGATGAGCCGCGTTCTTCCGACAAACACCGCCAGCGCCAGATGCGTGCCGCGCGTTGCCTGGGTTACCGGCTGCAAAGTGTCCGGCTCGAAAACCTCCACATAATCGAGCCGCGCAGCCGGTTGGCTGGAAATCAAACGCTTCAATTGCGCTTTCAAACGGGTCGAGGAGACGGCGCCTGCTCTCACGGTTTGGCGGGCCAGCCCGATGGCCCGCCACAAAATGGTCGCCTGCCGCCGTTCTCCCGGAGCCAGGTAATTGTTGCGCGAACTCATCGCCACGCCATCAGTCTCCCGCGCAATCGGAGCGATCACGATTCTTACCGGAAAATTCAAATCGCGCACCAAGCGTCGGATGATTGTCGCCTGCTGAAAATCTTTTGCGCCGAAAACCGCGACGTCCGGCTGCACGATGTTGAAGAGCTTGGCCACTACCGTCGTCACGCCGCGGAAATGCGTGGGCCGCGACTTGCCCTCCATGACCTTCGACAAATCCTCCTCGACCACAAACGTGCTGAACTTTTCACCGCGGTCCGGCGGGTACATCTGTTTGTCGTCCGGCACGAACATCAGATCGACACCCTCAGCGCGGCAGAGTCGCGTGTCCCGCGCTAAATCGCGGGGGTAGCGGTTGAGGTCTTCCTTCGGCCCGAACTGTGTCGGGTTGACATAAATGCTGAGGACTACTTTGCCGCTTTTGCCGACCCGTTGCCGCGCGCGTTTGATCAGACCCAGATGCCCCACGTGCAAATAACCCATCGTCGGCACGAAGCTGATGCGGACGCTTTCTCTCTGCCAACGGCGCGCCAACTTTTGCATGGCGGCGATCGACGTAATGATTCGCATGGCGGAAAAAATGGGACAGCTCCGATCAAGTATCAACCTTAATGTCGAGACAAACGAGCCGCAGGTGTTGAACAAGAAACGCGAAGGCATTCACCTTCGCGTTATTTGTTTTTCAAATCTCCGATCAACGATGGAATTGAATCGGCGCTCCTGCCGGCATCTCGTGAGCGCACGGCTGGTTGGTTGGCGCATCGGCTTCACGCTCAGTCGAACCCACTAGCCGGTTGGCCAACAGGTAGGCTTCCACTTCCTCACCACTCACGTCAGCCAGCAGGCGACCGTTGATCTCAACGCACGGGCTGAGCATCTGACCGCTCCTTTCGATCATCTCCTGGCGTTGGACAGGGTCGTTGATGATGTCGCGGTCTTCGTACGGCAGGTCGTATTTGCGCAGGACGGCGCGCACACCCTGGCTCCAACCACAGGACGGTTTCAAGTAAGCAATTATTTTCGGTTTGTTCATAATATAAGATTTCGCTCCTAAACTGCCACAGCCGCACAAAAGTTCAAAGGTTAAAGTTTTGCCCCTCCAATCCGGCTCCAGAGAGATGACTTGATCCCTGAATCCTGAAACGGGAAAGTCAGGCAAACATGCCGCTGAAAGTTCTAATCGTTCCCGATAAATTTAAAGGCACGCTCACCGCCCAGGCCGCCGCCGCCGCCATCGCCAAAGGTTGGCGCCAAGCGCGTCCACAAGATTCCCTGGAATTGTTGCCGATGAGCGACGGCGGCGACGGTTTTGGCGAGGTCATCAGCCAGCTCGTTCATGCCAAGGCGCAAACCGTCTGGACACTTGATGCGGCCGGTCGCCGCGGTCGCGCCCGCTGGTGGTGGGAGAAGAAAACGAAAACGGCCATCATCGAGTCCGCCGACGTCATCGGCCTCGCCATGCTTCCGCAAAACAAATTCCACCCGTTTCAACTCGACACGTTTGGTTTGGGCCTGGTCCTTCGAGCCGCATCCGCCAAGGGCACCAAACGATGTCTGATCGGCATCGGTGGCAGCGCGACGAACGACGGCGGATTTGGTTTGGCTCGCGCACTGGGCTGGAATTTTCTGGATCGAAACGACAGGCCGATTGAGCATTGGACCGATCTGGCACAACTCGCGCACCTCCACGCACCGCGAAGAACACGATGGTTTGAGAGTTTGATCGTTGCGGTGGACGTGCAGAATCCGTTGCTCGGCGCAAGCGGAGCGACCAGGATTTACGGTCCGCAGAAAGGTTTGCGGCCGGAAGATTTTCCACTTGCTGAAAAGTGTTTGCGGCAGTTGGCGCTGGCCACCCGCAAATCTTTGAAGCGTGACCTTGCAAAGATTCCCGGCGCCGGCGCCGCTGGTGGACTTGGATTCGGTTTGCTGGCTTTTCTCGGCGCGCAGCCGCAAGCGGGGTTTGATCTCTTCGTCCGCACCGCGAGGCTGCAAACGAGGCTACGCTCAGCGGATCTGGTCATCACCGGCGAAGGCGCCATCGACAAATCGACGTTGATGGGCAAAGGCGTCGGCGAAATCGCGCGTCGCTGCCAGCAACTCAACGTACCGTGCATCGGACTGGCCGGTGTGGTCAACGATTCCCGTTCGATGCAAGGTCGCTTCACCATGACGTTTGGGCTGACAGAATTAACGGCCGCTGCGCAGGCAAAAACAAAACCCGCCTATTGGCTGGAACAATTGGCGATGCGCGTGGCGCATCAATGGCCATAGCGTTGGAGCTCAATCTTCAGGTTGTTCCGCAAATCAGTATCCAAAGTGACAAGCTAAAGCTTGAACTCCAACTTGGCCACGCTAACGTTGCGACCGTGAATCTGGAAGATCATCTGGGCGATGTGATTCGCAAGGCTCGCGCGATGTCGGGCGTGTCCGCTGACGCAGCCGCCAAGGCCGCGGGATTGACGACCACAGAATTGGCCGCCTTGGAAGAATCGGGGAACGCAGTCGAGCGACTCAACTTTGCCGCGCTCGCTCCGTTGATCGGTCTCCACGCGGGCAAACTTGAGGCGCTCGCCCACGGCTGGCGTCCGGCCATACCCGACCTCGGTCGCTGGCGCGAGTTGCGGCAGATCAGCACCACGCGCGGCGGCAACACGGTGAATTGCTATCTCGTCTGGGACGAGGTTTCGCGCGAGGCGGCGGTTTTTGACACTGGCTGGGAGGCGCAACCGGTTCTAACATTGATCGAAGAAAACCAATTGCAATTGCGGCATCTTTTTCTGACTCATACGCACGAGGATCACATTGCTGGTCTCGCCGGCATTCGTGAGAAGTTTCCGAAGGTCCGGTTGCATTCGAGTTCCAAAAGTGCGCCGGTCGAGCAGCGCAACCGGGCAAATGATTTCATCCATCTCGGAAGTCTGCGCATCACCAACCGCGACACGCCCGGTCACGCCGAAGACGGCGTAACCTACGTGATCGGCAACTGGTCGGAGGATGCGCCGCACGCGGCGATAGTGGGCGACGCGATTTTCGCTGGTTCGATTGGGCGTGGCAATCAATCGTGGGATCTGGCGAAACAAAAAATTCTCGAACAGATTTTCACTTTGCCGGCGGAAACGTTGATTTGCCCGGGACACGGGCCGTTTACGACGGTGGCGGAGGAGACATTACACAATCCGTTTTTTGTGCGGACGTTGACGCCAGGAGGCGAAAAGCGCTCCGGGCACCATCCGTCCGCCGCCTGACGTCGGCTATAATCTCCGTGAAGCTTCCCGGAACAGCAAAGGTTCAAGCCGCGCCTGAGGGCGGTTGATGAAATTGGAAAACTGCTTGCCATTTTTTCACCGGCGACGTACCACCACTGAAGTTCTTTGAAACTGGATGGACGTTCGTCCATCCGTGTCGCAGTCAAACATCTGGGAACCCCGTGAGAATCGGGGACGGTTACGCCACTGTAACGGACTACAAACTCCCATCGCCACTGGCCGCGCAAAGCGGACCGGGAAGGCGGGAGCGAGGTTAAGCCCGAAGTCAGGATATCGGTTTGGCTGTGCTCGTCATGCTGAGGAAGTTGAGAGTTGAAGGTTGATTGTTGATAGGACGCAAGCGCGTTTCCATCAACCATCAACTAAAAACTATCAACCATTCAGCAACTTCTCCGTAAAGAGAAGGATGAGGCCAGCCTGTCGGACTGTTTTCGACAGGGTTCGTTGAATGCCTTCATTCCCCGTCTTGCGGAGTTTGAAGGTTTTTTGTTTTGTAACCGCCGAGGTAACGAGGCGGACGGGTGAAGGCATCGTCACGTCATCCGCCTCCTCACGTCGTCGGCTACAGCTTTCAAACTCCGCGCTGGTCTCTCAATCGTCAACCGCTCCGCAGCGAACCTGCGGTGCATCATTGAAAGATCAGTCTATGTTCAAAACACATTTATCGGCGCTGGCGTTGGCCGGTGGGTTACTCATTTCTTCCTATCCGTCCGGAGCAGGAACGTTCTCGGAAGATTTCTCCGGCGATCCGGCGGCGCGCGGCTGGCAGGTTTTTGGCGACACAAATTTATTTCACTGGGACGCCACGAATAACCACCTGGCCGTCACCTGGGACTCGTCGCAACCGAACAGTTACTTCCATCGTCCGCTGGGCACGATCCTGACTCGCAGCGATGATTTCAGTCTCGCCTTCGACCTGCGTCTGGACGACATCGTCAGCGGCAATGAGTCGAACAAAACGGGCGGATTGGAAATCGCGCTGGGCTTTCTGAACCACGCGACCGCCACCAGCACGAACTTCATGCGTGGCGCTTTTGGCAGCGCGCCGAGTCTGGTCGAGTTTGATTATTTCCCGGCGGGCTACTACGACTTCGGCGGTTCGATTTTTGACGTGGCTGCGACCACGACGCCGACCTTTATTTCCACCAACAGTTTTCATTTTGCGCCCACCGTTTTTGCGCCCTACACATTTGAACTGCCGACCAATCGCGTCGTGCACGTGGCCATGACTTACACGGCCAGCAACCAGACCCTCATCACGATTTTGACCACGAACGGCGCACTGCTTTTCCAACCGCCGAACGTCGTGTTGACCGATACCAACAGCAGCGGCTTCAACGCCTCCGACGATTTCCGCGTGGACACATTTTCGATCAGCAGCTACAGCAGCGCGGGCGATGACTTCGATTCAGTTCTCGGCCACGGCGTCGTGGACAATTTCGTCGTCACAACGCCGCCTCCGCCGGTGACCAATTTGACCGGCGAATTCACCAACAACATCTGGCAGGTGCAATTCATCAGCCGCACGAACTGGCTATACACGTTCGAACGCACGGTGGATTTCTCCGCCTGGACAAATGTTTCCGCGACCTTTTCCGGCAACGCGACCAATCTGTTTCTGCAAGACACCAATCCACCACCGGACAAGGCGTTCTATCGCGTGCATGCGGAGAGACCATGAACCCAAGAAGCTCCAAGGTCCAAGCTCCAAGCTCCAGAGAAACTTCACATCTCAAACACCAAGTCGTCGCGAGGCGCAGGAGTTTGAAATTTGGTGCTTGGAATTTCCCTGGAGCTTGGAGCTTGGAATTTGGTGCTTCGCGCCGCGCCTTCACCCTCGTTGAGCTCCTCGTCGTCATCGCCATTATCGCAATTCTGGCGGCGTTGTTGTTGCCAGCGCTGACCCGCGGCAAAGCCTCGGCTCAACGGATGCGATGCGGGAGCAATCTTCGACAACTCGGCTTGGCCACGCAGATGTATTGGGACGACAACAGCGGAAATTGTTTTCGCTATCGCGGCGCGGCCACCAACGGTGGCGACATCTATTGGTTCGGCTGGCTAGGCGGCGGCATCGAAGGCCAGCGGCCCTTCGATGTGACACAAGGGGCGCTTTGGCCTTACTTGCAAGGTCGCGGCGTGGAGCTTTGTCCGTCGCTGAATTACGCGCTGGCGCAGTTTAAATTGAAGGCGGACGGCGCGGCTTATGGTTATGGCTACAACATCTATCTCTCTTCCACCGCCAATCTGCCGCCGGTGAACGTGAATAACATCCGCCGGCCCACCGAGCTGGCGCTTCTCGCCGACGCCGCGCAGGTCAATGACTTCCAGTCACCCGCCTCGCACGACAAGCCGATGCTCGAAGAATTTTATTATGTGGACAACCCCACGAATTATCCCAGCAGCAGCTATTATCCTCACGGCCATTTCCGCCATTCGCAACGGGCGAACGTCGTTTTCTGCGATGGCCATGTCGCGCCGGAAAAATTCCTGCCCGGCTCCATTGATCCAAGGATGCCGGGCCAGCTCGTGGGAAGGTTTCGCCCGGAAATCCTCAATGTACCGTAAGCGAGCCAGGCTGTTTGCTAGCCTTCGCTCTCGGGTAACCGGGGCTTGTCATCGAAACAGGAACCAAGCTGGACAAAAACGTACGTCCACAATACAGTTCAGCCATGAACCGAGACGGAGTGCAAAGTTTGTGGTTAACCTACTGTTAAACCCAGCAGCGATGCGGTGGATATGGACGTGAAAACCAGAGGAGAATTGATCGAGCAGGAACGACAGAATCGACTGAACACGGTTTATCAATTGGCAGATCGACTGGCTACACTTGCCACAGGCGCTCTTACCCTCATAGTTGCATTTCGGAACGATTTGACACCTGCGTCCGCGTGCGGACTGTGGCTTCTTCGCGCTTCCCTGATTTGCCTTATACTAACCATAGTTTCCTTCGTGTTCATTCATGTGAGTAAGATGGAGCTCCACAAGCGTACTATAGTAGCCATCGGGACAAACGACACATCCTCGGAGATAATTGAGCCTCCTCGATATTTCCATGTTGCGCGCTATGGCTTGATCGGTGGATTCACGCTCGGAATGGTTTTGCTCGGTATGTTTGGTGTAAGTGTTCGTTGAGTCTATGATTAACTGGCCCCAAGTGTATACAGGCCGCCTAATGCCGTGTGAATACTGAAAAGAATCATTTCGCTCTCAATTTCGACGACAAGACGTTGACGATTCATGTTAACGGCAAGCGCGTAGTTGCATATCCCACGAGCGAGCTTGCTCATAGTGTGCTCGAAGTTATATTCCTCCGTTTGGAATTACTAATTCGAAGGCCAGATAGGAAGGTATCATTCGAGGATATGGTTGTCGGTTTCCAAATTCCCAGCCGTGGGCCGTGCACGATTTGTGGCCGACAAGCTAATTTACTTGGCGGACTTTGCCACGCATGCTTCCACCAAGAGGCTTAATACCCAGATCGGCTACATTCTGTGCCGGTTTCAAATGCACCGCTGGACACCTGTGTCACCGTTCAAGCGCCAATCTGCTTCTTAATCGTCTCACCGATTTTCTGCGACCACTTTTCGAGCGCTTTGGCGTCGCGGCCTTCAAGCAAGAGCCGCGCTTTGGGTTCAGTGCCAGAGTAACGCAGCAGGAGGCGTCCACCGTGGGACTTCATTGCAGCTTCGGCTTCAGCGACGAGTTGCGCCACACCGTCAAGCTGGTCGAACGGTTTCTTTTCGCGCACCACGATGTTGGTGACCAGTTGCGGGAAACGCGTCCAGCATTTCGCGAGCTGGCTGAGCGGTTTGCCCGTCGCGCGCATGATGCGGAGCAATTGCAACGCGGCCACCAGACCGTCGCCGGTCGTGCTGTGGTCGCGGAAAATCAGGTGGCCGCTTTGCTCGCCGCCAAAGTTGAATCCGCCGCGCAGCATTTCATCAATTACGTTCTTGTCGCCCACGGCGGTCCGGATGAGGTTCCCGCCCGCCGAGGCAATCGCCGCACCAAGCCCCGCATTGCTCATCACGGTGCCGACGAGGGTGTTTTTGGCGAGCGCGCCTTGCGCCAGCAAATCCAGCGCGGCGATGGCCATGATGTCGTCGCCGTCAACCAGATTGCCGCTCTCGTCGCACATCAGCACACGATCGGCGTCGCCGTCATGCGCGATGCCCACGTCGGCGCGAAATTCGCGGACCTTCGCGCAGAAATGTTGCGGATGCATCGAGCCGCAGTCCTTGTTGATGTTTTTCCCATCGGGCTGATTGCCGAAAACGATGACGTCCGCGCCCAGTTCGCGCAGGACGCATGGGGTGGATTTGTAGGCCGCACCGTGCGCGCAATCCACGACGACGCGCATCTCATCGAGCGTCATGCCGCGCGGGAAACTGGCCTTGGCGAACTCGATGTAGCGGCCCAGCGCGTCGTCAATACGCACGGCCTTGCCAACGTCCTCGGCCGTGGGGCGGATGTCTTCGATGCGGCCGCTGAAAACCAGGTCCTCGACCTCGGCTTCGATCTTCTCGTCCAGCTTGTAACCATCGGCGCGGAAAAACTTGATGCCGTTGTCGGCGTAGGGATTGTGCGACGCGGTGATGACGATGCCGGCATCCGCGCGCAAGCTGCGAGTCACGTAGGCCACGCCCGGCGTGGGCAGCGGCCCGATGAACAGCACGTCCACGCCCATCGAAAGAATGCCGGAAGAGAGCGCGTTCTCGATCATGTAACCGGAGAGGCGTGTGTCTTTGCCGATGACGATTTTGTGTCGCCCGTGGCCGCGCGCCTGAGTTTCGATGTTTTTGAAAACGTGGGCGGCCGCGCGGCCGAGCTTCAACGCGGTTTCCGCAGTGACGGGTTCGATGTTGGCGATGCCCCGGACGCCGTCCGTGCCGAAGATTTTTTTTGAGACACTCATGGGTTGACGGTTCTTGGGGTCGTGGCTGTTTCCGGAGGTGCGATTGGTTCCACGTCCACTTTATCGGGGTCCACGCTGACGACGATCACGCCGTCGGGAACGCGAACCTGAACGTCCTTGCGGAGGCGGATTGCACTTTGGTTGCGGGTTAAATTGACAAACACCCCAATCTCTTGAGGAAGCAAGGTGGCCAATTTTTCTTCTTTGCCAATGACTTTCACGAGCACCTGCTCGGGACTGATTTTGAAGCCGCGCGCGTCGGACGCCGCGGTCATGATCGTGATGGGCATTGCGGGAAAAACGCGGGTCTTCACCGTGCTGATGGGGGAATCCTGCAACTTCTGGTCACGGTTCAATGCCGTGTGAATCGTAAACCACGTCAAGGTGGCCAATAGCAATGACACCAGCTTCCACCAGTGATTGTTCTGAATGTAATCGCGCAGGGACATTTTTATTTCGCGTCTGATTTCTGGTTCGATGCCGCCGTTGGCATGACCCGCTCGCCCAACAGACCGCGAATCCATTCCAGAAAGCTCCGCGCCCGCGGACGCTTGATGAGCAGCGACGTCAAGAACGCGCGCAATTCCTCCAGCGTGATGCCGCGCACCAACTGGCCTTTGTAAGCGTAGGAAATCGAGCCGGTTTCTTCCGAGACCGCCACGACCACGGCGTCGGTTTCCTCCGTCAAGCCAATCGCCGCCCGATGGCGCGTGCCGAGCGATTTGTTCAAATCCTGCCGCTGCGTCAATGGAAAGATGCATGCGGCGTGCGTGATCCGATCACCCTTGATGATGACGCCGCCGTCGTGGATGGCGTTGTTCGGGAAAAAAATCGTCTCCAGCATTTCGGGCGTCGCCTCGCAGTTGACGACGATCCCCGACCCGACCACGTCCCACAACGGAGTGGTTTGCTCGATGGCGATGAGCGCGCCGATGCGGACATCCGCCAGCCGCTCGACGGTTTGAATGATGATCTCGATGTTTTCACGTTGCTCCCGCGCCGTGCTCCGCAGGATTGGCTCGACGGTTTCCACCGTTTCACGCGCGGCGATGAACAGCGGCAGGCTGCCCAATTCGGCGAGCAATCGGCGGAGCTCCGGTTGGAAAATAATGAGGATCGCCAGGGCTGAGAACGCAAAGAATGTTTTCAGCAACCATGACAGGACTTCCAGTTTTAGCGCGAGGGTGATGAGCGTCAAGGCGAGGATCACCAGAAAACCGATCACCACCGGCCAGCCGCGCGTGCCGCGAACGAACATCAGGGCATAATAAATCCCCACCGTGAGGAGCACGATCTCCAGCACGGGTCGCCACAGGTTTTGCAGGATACTTAAGTCCATTATTTCCGGCGCGCCAGAATGCCCTCGGCCATTCGCACCGCTTGCACCGTTGCCAACACATCATGTGTGCGGAACATTTGCACTCCCGCCTGCACCGCCAGGGTGGTGCACGCCAGCGATGCGGGCAATCGCTCGGCGACGGGTGTTCCCAGCAATTTACCGATAAAAGATTTGCGCGAAACCCCAAGCAACATTGGGCGCTTCAACTTTGTAAAACTCTCCAGCCCCGCGAGCAACTGCAAATTGTGTTCGAGCGTTTTGCCGAAACCAATCCCCACGTCCAAAATCACCTGCTCGGCGCTGACTCCCGCCGCCGCCAGTCGCTCCAGTCGCTCATCAAAAAACTCGCCGACCTCGCGCACCACATCGGCATAGGTCGGATTGGACTGCATCGTCTGCGGCGTCCCTTGCATGTGCATACAGACGTAACCCGCACCTGCCTCGGCAACCACGCGCCACATGGCATCAGTTTGGAGTTCCGCCTTCAGGCGGTCGGGCGCGGTTGATGACCCGGACCGCCTGAAGGCGGAACTCCCAACGGAATCGCCCGCGCGCTGAATCGCCGCCACATCATTCACAATGCTGGCGCCGGCTTTCAGCGCGGCCCGTGCAACGGACGGTTTGACCGTATCAATCGAGATCGGCACTTTGACCAGGCCGGCCAATTGTTCGATGACCGGCAGCACCCGGCGCAATTCCTCCGCTTCACTTACCGGCGTGGCGTTGGGTCGGGTGGATTCGCCACCGACATCGATGATCTCTGCCCCCTGCTCAATCAACTGCAGCGCGTGCGCCACAGCCGCCGCCGGGTCGAGAAATTGTCCGCCATCGGAAAATGAATCGGGCGTCACGTTGATGATCCCCATCACCAGCGCCGGGCGCGGAAAATGGAATTCAAATTGGCGGGCGCGCAAAATCATCGGGAGTTTGATTTGTCTTGATCTGTCTTCGTTTTCGAGTTACCGGCTGACGACACATCCTTAACACTGTTTGCCAATTATGAACAAATTCAAATTTCCCTTCGGCAACCTCCTCATCTTCGCCTTCACGAGCGCTGCCGCGCTTTCGGCAGTTCGCGCGACGGCGGCAGAACCAACCTCAAAGCCTGCCGTTCCACCGGACGATGGCAAACTGCGCATCATCTGTTTCGGCGCGCACCCGGACGATTGCGAATTGCAGGCCAGCGGCACCGGCGCGATGTGGGCGCGCAAAGGTCATCACGTCAAGTTCGTCTCCGTGACCAACGGTGATATTGGTCATTGGCGCGAAGCGGGCGGACCGCTGGCGTTGCGAAGGAAACGAGAAGTCGCCCAAGCCGACGGAATGCTGGGCATCCAAAGCGAAGTGCTGGACATTCACGACGGCGAACTGGAACCGACGTTGGAGAACCGCAAGAAAATCACGCGCCTCATCCGCGAGTGGCAGGCGGACATTGTGATTGCTCCGCGCCCAAACGATTACCATCCCGACCATCGTTACACCGCTGTGCTGGTGCAAGACGCGGCTTACATGGTCACGGTGCCATTCATCGTGCCGGAAGTGCCGCCGTTGAAAAAGAATCCCGTCTTTCTTTATTACACCGACCGTTTCCAGAAACCGACGCCGTCGCAGCCGGACATCGCCGTCTCGATTGATTCGGTGATTGAAAAGAAACTCGACGCGCTCGCGGTCATGGAGTCGCAATTCCTTGAGGGCGGCGCGAATGGGAACGAAGGGCTGCTGCCAAAGACGCCGGAACAACGGACCAAGCGCGTCCAGGAAGTCCGCAACGCTTTCGACGGTCGTGACAAGGCGCTGGCAAATCGGTTTCGCGACAAGCTGCTTGAATGGTACGGCGAGGAAACAGGTAAACAAATCAAACACGCCGAGGCATTTGAAATCTGCGAGTACGGACGGCGACCTGACAAGGAGGAGTTGAAACGGCTGTTTCCGTTCTTTGGAGAATGAGCCATGGTTTGGCGAAGAGCAGCACGCCGCCATCCGTGTCCCGTCGTCAGCCAAATCCATAACCCAGTGTAGCCGGAGCAGCTTTGCGAGATGCGTGGCGCGCTTGCGCGCCGATACTACGAGGACTGACGATGGGGTGGACCGCGATTCGTTTGGGATGGAAAGTGGAAGCACGTCCGACGACGATGCGGGGACGCGTTGCTTTTCCAGCGTCAGGTTTTCCGAAACTCACCGCCGACGCCGATTCCTGCCTTTCCCGCCTGGCAGCGCAATGCCAAGGCGGTTGCGGCGATGCTGCACCGCCTGTTTGCTGATCTCTCGGAGCATTGAGACCTGCGTGTCCGGGCGTTCGCCCAGCAATTTGTCGGCGGCGGGTTTCCACCGCTGCTTTTTGGGATTGAAGATGGGAATGCCCTTGGCGGCCCGGCGCGCGGCCACACTCTCGACGCTTCGCTTCAGCCACCGCGCCTGCCGTGGGTCCGGCATCGTGCCCAGCAACTCTTTTTCCCGCCGGTTCCAAGGCTGGCGGTGAGGCTGAAACGGCGGGATGCGGAGTTTGCGCCGTCGCTCGGTCATCGCCTGCCGCGATCGACCAAGACATTGTGCAACGTCCCGATCCGTCATGGTGCCCAGGAGTCGATCCTGGTCAGCCGTCCACAAGGTTGTCCGCGCCAAGAGCCGGCGCCCAGCTCGAAACCGAAGATGAGTAAAGCCGGATCAGGCGGATGAGTTGAGCCGCCGACGTCGAGCGCGACGGGCCAGTCTGGTACGGGCACAAATACCCATTGACTTGCCAATGGAGCCAAAGCACTTTTGCGCATCAGCCGTTCCAAAGGGTGCCAATGGATTGGTTTCTCTGGAATGGCTACAAACAATACTGACCAAGGATACCTATGCAAAATAAACAGCCGTTGACATCTCTCATCAAATACGCCGCCTGCGCCACGCTGTTGCTCGGTGCCGTGGTCCTGGCACAGGCCGAGGACAAGAAAGTTGACCCCACCGGCAATTGGATGTGGATCACGCCGGGTCGCAATGGCGGCCCGGACCGCACGAACACTGCCAAGCTCAAGCTGGACGGCGATAAAGTGACCGGCACCATCACCTCCCCCGCCCGCGGCGGTACCACCACGGACACGACCATTGAAGAGGGTAAACTTGCGGGGAGTGACATTTCATTCAAGGCGACCCGGGAATTCAACGGGAACAAGTTTACCCTCAAGTATTCCGGCAAGGTCACGGCGGAGACCATCAAGGGCAAAGTCGAATTTGAACGCAACGGCGAACCCCAATCGCGTGACTGGGAAGCCAAGCGACAGGCGGAGAAGAAGTAATACGGCCTGTTGAAGATTCATCGTCGCGATCGACGGCGGCCGGGCGGCTTTTATTTGACCGAGCTTCCGGTGTCTGGTTCGCCGCCGAATTGCTTCCAGTAAAGTTCCTTGAACGGATTTACCTTCGGGCCGATGGCATTTTCATTTTCCAGCGCCGGGAGGATTTCACTCCACCACTGGTCGTAGGCCGCGCGCATTTGGGACACGATCTCGGGATGTTCAACGATGACGTTGTTGGTTTCGCCAGGGTCGGCTTTGAGATCAAAGAGTTCCGTATTGTTAACGAGGTGGAAGCGGGCGTTGCGCACGGCGCAGTTGACGAACTTTGACTGTTCGGCCTTCCCGCGTTGCCACCGACCGACGTGCGTGAAGAGGAAGCGATCGGGCCAATTGGCCTGCGGATCTTTGAGTAACGCCAGGAGGCTGCGTCCGTCTAGGTTGACCTGCTCCGGCACTTTGGCCTGGGCGATTTGGGCCAGCGTCGGAAATATGTCAATGTGCGCGGTCAGCGCCGCGCAGTCGCGTCGGCCTTGAAATCCGGCGGGCCAGCGCCAGAATGACGGCACGCGCGTGCCGCCTTCGTAGGGCGTCACCTTTTGACCGCGCATGCCCGCGTTGAAAATCTTCACGCCAGCCGTGCCACCGTTATCCGTCATGAAAATGACCAGCGTATCGCGCGCGATGCCCCACTCATCGAGTTTCGCGAGCAACCGTCCGAAGTTGTCATCGATGTTTTCAATCATCCCGTAGAACTTCGCGACGGTCATGTCCACCTTGCCTGCGTATCGACTCGCGTAGTCTTCGGGACACTGGAGCGGAGCGTGCGGGGCGTTCGGCGTAATGTAGGCGAAGAACGGTGACTTCTCCTTGCGCTTCGCATCCATCCAGTTCAATGCCTGGCCAAAAAATAAATCCGTGCAGTAACCTTTGGTTTTCTCGAAACGACCGTTGTGCAGGATCGCCGGATTGAAGTAAGTGTTACCCGGCGCGTCGCCGCAACTGCCCGCATAAGTCTGTCCGATCCCGCCCGCGCCGTGGATGAACACCTCATCGAAGCCGCGCTGGTCAGGCTGATACGCCGCCTCGTCGCCGAGATGCCACTTGCCGAAAATACCGGTCGTGTAGCCCGCCGATTTGAGAACTTGTGCGATGGTAGTCGACTTGAGGCTCATTCGCTCACGTTCGAAGATTGTGTGCGTGACGCCGGACCGAAATTCGTGGCGTCCGGTCATCAACGCGCAACGCGTGGGCGCGCAAGTCGGACTTACGTGGAAATCGGTGAAGCGCAGGCTCTCTTTGGCAAACGCGTCGATGTGCGGCGTTCTGAGGATGGGATTTCCTGTGAAACCCAAATCGCCGTAACCCTGGTCATCGGTCATCACAAGCACGATGTTCGGACGCGGCGGTGACATTGATTTGGGCGGCACCGTGGCCTCTGCAACAACGACCCGACTTGCCTCAAAATCCACCGGGTCGCCGAATTGTCTTCGTGCCGTAAGCATCAACTTTTCAAGCCGTGCGCGCTCGCGGTCGTGCTTCGGGTTGGTGGCGATGTCGTGCGCTTCATCCGGGTCGTTTTTCAGATCGAAAAGCTGCGCGTTCTTCACGCCGTTCGCGTTGTATTTGATGAGTTTCCAGCGGTCATCACGAACCATGCGCTGAGAATCGCTGAAGGCGCCAAACAGCCAGTCGCGAATGTTCCGCTGCCGCCCTTGAATGATCGGCTGAAGGCTGTGCCCTTCGATGATATCGGGTATGCGTGCACCGGCGAAGTCGCAAATGGTCGGAAACAAGTCGTAAAGATAAACCAGCGCATCGCTTTGTCCGTGCCCGACGCCCGGACCGACAAAGATGAGTGGCGGTTTCACATGCTCGTAAAGATTCTGCTTGCCCATGAGACCATGACGCCCGCCCACGGCGAGGCCCTGATCGCTGGAGTAAATGATGATCGTGTCATCAGCAAAGCCGCGTTCCTTGAGCGTATCGAGGACTCGACCGACTTCATGGTCCAGATGTGAGATTGTCGCGTAGTAATCCGTCAGATGCTGTCGCATGACTTCCGGCGGGCGCGGATGCGGCGCGAGTTCTTCATCGCGTCCATGCAACCACCCATTGTCGAAGGGATGCTGCGGCAGGAAATTCTTCGAGAGCGCCAGTTTCGCCGGGTCGTAGAGCTTGACGAATTGTTCGGGCGCGAGGCGCGGGTCGTGCGGCACCGGCGGCGCGAGATAAATGAAGAACGGTTTTTTGCCGTCGTGGTTTTTCAGAAATTCGATGGTTTTGTCCGCATGTTCCGTGGCGGACAGCGCCGTACGGCCTTGCGTGGCAAGGTTGATGTCGAACGCCGCGAGGCCAAAGGTGCAGGTGTTGCCCGCCTTGCCACAGTGAAAAGTGACGTAACCGGCCTCCTTCAAGAGATTGGGCAGCAGCGGCACACCGGACGGCGCAGTCTTGGCGGCCGGATTGGCCGGGATGTGCCAGAGCGAGCGACCCGTGATGAGCATGGTGCGACTAGGCGTGCACACGGCACCGATCATCGACCCCATGCAGTAGGCGTTGTTGAAATGGAAGCCGCGCTGAACCAGTTGGTCGAGGTTCGGCGTTAGGATTTCCGGATTGCCAAGCGCGTGGATGGTGTCCCACCGCTGGTCGTCACTCAAAATGAAGAGGATGTTGGGAGGCGTTGTGGCGAGCGGGGCAGCCACAGCCGGTGTGATGAGAAGGAGGCTCGTCAGCCAACTGGCGATCCACAGAAACCGCGTCATTCGCACTATCGAACTCAAGTTCACTTCAAGGTCGAACCCAGAGCGCATTTCCAGATTCGGTTGGGCTGAGTTCTACATGAAGAGGCGGGAGGCGGGCAATCTCGAGTTCGGCACCGTTTGCTTGCGCCAGAGCCGGGCGGCGGACTGCGTTACTTCAGGATTTCCACTTTCACCTGTGCGAGGCCGGCGCGGACCATCTGCAATTCCTGCGCGGCTGCCAGCGAGAGATCAATTATGCGGCCCTGAAGGAACGGCCCGCGGTCGTTGATTCGCACAATGACGGAGCGTTGGTTGCCGAGGTGAGTCACTTTCACGCGCGTGCCGAATGCCAGCCGGGGATGGGCCGCCGTCAGTTGATGCATGTCGAAAATCTCACCGCTCGCCGTCGGATTGCCTTGATACCGGTCCGCGTAAAATGAAGCAACGCCAAGCTCCGCCGAAGTAGTGACGCGAACAGTTTCGCCCAAGCCTGCGTTTACCGGGCGGCTGGAATCGCCATGGGCGGAAGGCCAGCCCAGGAGGAGCACCGTGACCAAGACGCTGGTCGCTGTTGCCTTGTCGCGGTTGAAATTCCGTCGCGTATCGCGCATACGCCGGAATAAGCAGTCTCCAGTCCAAGCGCTGTAACTCGGGCTGCCGGGGACTTGCGGTCGCCGCGCGGGTCGAGTCTGGCCAGGAACCTGACACCGATATTCCGGATGCAAGACACTTGTCCGCAGATGCCCCCAGCTCCTGGCTGCAGATGGAATTCCCGTGGAAGAATCAGATGCGCCGTTCCGCAAAGCGGCGGTGGTGTCCACCAGTCGGGAAGTAACGGCGGCGGTGCGAGAACCTTAATTCGGCCGGTCTTTATCTTTGCCGGAGCGCGAAGCAGGAGAATCCTGACGGTCATTAGACTGAAATCTCGGCGAAGCTTCCTGGCGCTCATACCCCTTCGAACGGGACCTGCCTTCGGAACTCTGGTAGAAGCCTTTGGGATAGTACTGCTGGTTCTGCCTCCAGGAGTCTTTCAGGCCGGAGTTCGCCCGGCCTTGACCGTAAGCCTGCACGGGATTCGGTGTCGGTCCCGCTTCCGACCTTTCGGCCGGGCCTGAGCGCGTCGGTTGCTTGCGCTCTTCCGAAGGTCGCGATGGCGTCGGAGCAGAGGGAGCGTTTCGCGGCGGCTGATAATTCCGCCGGCCGGGTTGGTTTTGAGGTGACGCCGGTGATTTCGCACCTCTTGAGCGTTGCTGCGGAGCACCCGGAGTTTCCGTTTGGGATTTCCGCGGAGTAAATACTGAAGTCGTTCCACTGTTTCCAGTCTCCGATTTCCGCTCTATTTTCGTCGCAGCGATGGCGGTATGCTGAATGACCGGGTGCCGAGCATCCAATTTTTGCGCCACCACCTTTACCGGTCTTTCAGGCGCTTTAAGTTGCGGGCGATAGATGATCGGCGCGTTCTTATCTGAAGCCTGCATCCTCAACCCTTTACCGGCGCCGGCGGGCATTTCGCGGATGCTGGCTTTTCGGATTTCCGTATGACTGGCCGCCGACACTTTTTCCACAGCTACGCCGCGATTGACGATGGTGTTGTTGTTCACGACCGTCGTGTTATTGATGATGGTTGTGTTCTTGTAAACGTTTTTGACTCGAGTCACCGGATAACAGCGCCTGCGAATATCGCGGTCACAAAAATCTCCCAACCCGATGAAAACGAAATGGTCGAAGTGCAGACCGAAATCGAAGTTCACGCCCACGTGGACACCATTGAAGCGCCAACCTACTCCGACATCGAAGGTCGCGTGCGGCGGCAAGGGTGCCCAGCCACAACTGTCACCCGCCACGCGCCAGGTCACCCAGGCCGGCGCCCAGACCCGGTCCGGCAACCAGACCCAGCCGCACCGGGCGTCCAGATACCAGCGACCGTAGTGAAATGGTGCCCAACCCCAGGAATAATCCGACGCCCAATACCATCCCGCGTCAGAGTAAATCCAGTGGCCGCCGTCGCAGTAAGGCCGCCAGCCGCGATTGATCACCACCGCCCGCGGTTGCCAGCACCAACCGTATCCATCAATGACAACCCAGGTGCCGTAGGGTGAAAGATCATTGTAGAAATAATTCACCTCGACGGGTGGATTGCTGACATAAGTTGGCGCGGGAGCCGCGGGTGGTGTTGCTGGCGCTTCCACGGCCGCCGGTGCAGCGGGCGTTTGAAGTGTCGGCGCGTATTGCTGGGATTGATTGCCCAGCGCTTTGTCGTGGTTCAACATCGCCGTGATGACCGGGGACGACAGCCCGACATCCTTGAGGTAGAAAACATCATCCGCCGAAAGGTCGTAAGTTGATTTTGAATTCTGAATGAAAGACAGGATTACATCCTCGCCGACTCCCGACTCAGCGAGCTTGATCACCTCGGCCACGCTTGGGGAGACGTTGGTTGGGGCCGTTCCAGTGGGCGGGGACTGCTCCGGGCCAGTCGGAGCTTGGGCCACCGGCGCTTGACTGTATCCCGCCAGCAGTGGCAGCGCCACTGACGCGATCAACGCGAACCATTTCATATTTTTCATAATCTTAATATGCAGCCACCAACGTCTTCATTCAACCTTTTAGACCAGATCGGAAATCGTTTATTCAGCCCGTCCCGCGCGGCTGGTTTTCGAGCAGAACTCCACGCCAGGCGAGTCAAATACGCCCCAAGCGTGCCAGCAATTTCCGGTGAATCCCGCCAAAATCGCCGTTGCTGAACACACAGACCACGTCGCCGCCTTGAACATTCTTCGCGGTGTGCTCCACAATCGCGTCCACATCCGGCAGATACGCGGCACCTTTCCCCGCAGTCTTCAAATCCTGCATCAACCGCGCCGGATCGAGACGTTCGCTGGGCGACAACAATTCCAACCGCGCAACCTGTGAAACCACCACGGCGTCGGCATCGGCGAAGGCAGTCACGAGTTCCTGTTGAAAAACATTTCGTCGCGTCGTGTTGCTGCGCGGCTCGAAGATGGCCCAGATTTTTTGGCTCGGATATTTGATTCGCAACGCGCTCAACGTCTCGCGAATCGCCGTCGGGTGATGCCCGAAATCATCCACCACCGTCACGCCGCCGCTGATACCGCGCACTTCCATCCGCCGCTTGATCCCCTTAAACGTATCGAACGCCGACTGGATTTGTTTGTTCGACAGCCCGCAATGCTTCGCGCACGCCACCACCGCCAGCGCATTACGCACATTGAGTTCCCCAACCAAGTTCGTGTGGAACTTGAAGCTGGGAATCTCGAACTCAGTCGCGGTCGGACCGTACCGGATGTTGAAGGCTCGAACGGCGTTGCCTTCGCCCAGGCCAAAACGTTTCACCGGGCAATGCGTCACATTCAACAGCGGCGCGAGGTTGGCATCATCGCCGTTGGCGAGCAGAAGACCGTTCCGCGGGATCAGCCGGATGAAATGTTTGAAAGAAGTCTGGATTGCAGCGAGATTTTCAAAAATGTCCGCGTGATCGAACTCCACATTGTTGATGATCGCGACCTCCGGCAGGTAATGAACAAACTTGCTACGCTTGTCGAAGAACGCCGTGTCGTATTCGTCGCCCTCAATGACAAACCACTCGCTGCCCGCTCGCGATTTATCGGAGTCGGTGAAACGCGCCCCCTGCCGCAGGTTCAGGGGAATGCCCCCGATGAGAAAACTTGGATTCAAACCGTTGTGCTCGAAAACCCACGTGAGCAGCGAAGTCGTGGTCGTCTTGCCATGCGTGCCAGCAACGACGATGGAGCGTTTACCACGAATGAAGAATTCCTTGAGCAATTCCGGCAACGAGCAATAGCGCAGTTTGTGATCCAGGGCGAACTCAGCTTCGGGATTCCCGCGCGAAATGGCGTTGCCGATGACGATGAGGTCGGGCTTGTGCGCGAGGTTGCGCTCAGCGTAACCGGACATCACCTCGATCTTCCGCTCGGCGAGGAAGGTGGACATCGGCGGATAGATTTTTTGATCTGAACCGGTGACGGAAAAGCCTTTCTCTTGCATCGCTGCAGCCGTCGAGGCCATGGCGGTGCCGCAGACGCCGATGAAGTGGACTGATTTGATTTCGGAAAACATCGCGGAGGAACGATAGGGAAACGAGCAAAACAGAAAAGCCGAATCTGCGGACCGTGGAACTCCGCGTGTCCAAAAGCCGACGAAAAAAAATCGCAGAATTCCGCGCTCCTGGTTGCAGCCGCTGACGTGATCAGTGGACTTTAGTCCGCGCGGATTTCGGCCCGACGCTCACGACTTGGGCGGGGTCAACAATTCGGAAGCTGCCATCAGGCAAAACGACGATGAACTCGGGGTTCTTGGGCATGAACAGAAGATGATCGGTTGTGACCACCGGCAACACCCGTCCGTCCGACAAATGAATATCAAACGGCTTGAACGGTGCGACATCCCGCATTTCTCGCAGTGTTCTGAGCGTCATACGGGGATACTGTGCTTGCACCTTGCAGCACCGTCAACATTGGCCGCGCCGTGCCGCACCCGCGCTGGTCGCAAGCGACGGAACGTATGATCGACAGCGGCGACCGTGTCCGGACGCAGCCTTTCAATGATTATGGCAGCTACCTGCCGCAACGATGAAAGCTAGAATGGGGCGACGAGGTTTCTTAAGTCTTCAACAGATTAGAAAGCTGGCGGACGATTGCGACGCCAGCTTACAGGCTTCGGCATTTCGCTACACTCGCTTTACCCCTGAGCCGCACCTAGCTGTAGTTTCTGAGGACGAAAGCGTCCTCTACTACTTCGTTTCTGACGAAGCGCGCGCCATCGGATTTGGATACCTTGGCAACCGGGAAATACCGGAACGAAGCCCAACCCAAAAAGCAATTGCTCACACGTTCCCCACAATCGAAGAAGGCGCAACGCAAACCGAGCTTTGGTTTTCTGAACGGCAGGCTCGCGCCGAACTTTGGGAAGAAGCGATCCGACTCGGCTCTTCGAATCGCGTGATTACTCTCTTGTCTTGGCAAAAATATAACACGCACTGATGCGAGGATTCGACACCCCGGCCCTCTCTCCGTTCGAGGCGGAGAGGGAGAAATCTTTTGCGCCCTTTGCGCCTTTTAGTGGCGAGAAAATATTGCATGTTCAGCGGCGTTCGCGGTTGATTTCGACTGCTTTGATTCCACCACGAGCCAGGCGATGAGCCAGCCCGGATTCAGCTTATGCAGACGGGAACAAGCTAAAGCTTGAACTCCAACTCGCGGACAAGGCGAGACTGTCTCAAAACTCGCGAGCGAATTTTCGTTAACGTTCCATTTTTCGATATGGCGCACTTTGATGAAGTAGCCAGGCGGATTCGATGGTTCGAAAATGAGTTTTGAGACGGTCTCAGGCTGTCCGCGCTCCGACTCAACCCTTCAACTTCCGCTCCAGAATCTCGCCCACGAGCGCGGGGTTCGCCTTGCCCTTGCTCAACTTCATCACCTGGCCTTTGAGGAAATTCAGCGCGGCGGCTTTGCCAGATTTGAAATCATTCGCCGGGCCGGGATTCGCGGCAATGACTTCGTCGCAGAATTTTTCAATCGCGCCGGTGTCGCTGACCTGGGCCAGACCCTTCTCCTGAACAATGGCGGCCGGAGATTTTCCGGTGTCGAACATTTCGGCAAAGACTTGCTGCGCGGCGGAACTGCTGATGGTTTTGTTTTCCACCAAGCCGACCAGTTCGAGCAATGCGTCCGGTTTGAATTTGAGGTTGAGCAACCCCTCACCCGGCTTCGCCACCCTCTCCCCATCCGATGGGGAGAGGGACGGGGTGAGGGCAACTTCTGCCAGCATTGCACGCAGGTTGTTGATGACCCAGTTCGCGACGGCTTTAGGGTTCTTCGCTGGCTTCGCAATCCCTTCAAAATAATTTCCCAGCGCCACGTCCCAAACAAAAGTCTGCGCGTCGCCGGCTGGCAATTGGTAATCGCGCATGAACCGTTGCTTGCGCGCCATCGGCAGTTCCACCACGCGCGTCCTCACTGCGGCCAGCCACTCGTCGCTTGGCTCGAAGGGCATCAGGTCGGGATCGGGGAAATAACGATAGTCATGCGCGTGCTCCTTGGTGCGCATCTCTTCAGTGATGCCGCCCACGTCGTCCCAGCGACGGGTGGACTGGTGCAGCTCTCCGCCTTTCTTTAACACCTCGAGCTGGCGGGGGATTTCGTACTCCAACGCCTTCCGCACGCCGCTGAAGCTGTTCATGTTTTTGATCTCGATCTTGGCGCCGAGTTCTTTCGTGCCCTTGGGTCGCACGCTCACGTTCACGTCGCAGCGCACCATGCCTTTCTCCATATCGCAATCGCTAACTCCACCGTAGATCAATATGTCCTTGAGCGCGTTGAGATATTCGTAGGCCATGTTCGCGCTGGTGATGTCCGGCTCGGAAACGATCTCCATGAGCGGCACGCCGGCGCGGTTGAAATCGACACCGCTGTTGCGCTCGAAATGAATGTTCTTGCCCACGTCCTCTTCCAGATGCGCGCGAGTAATCCGCACGCGCGAAATGCCGCCGTTGAATTCGAAATCCACGTAGCCATTGATTGTGGACGGTTTGTCGTATTGGGTGATCTGGTAATTCTTCGGCATGTCCGGATAGAAGTAACTCTTCCGATCGAATTTGGCGAAGCGGGGAATCTGGCAGTTAAGCAGAAGGCCTGTCAGCGCCGTCAGGCGCAGCGCCTCGTCGTTGGCCACCGGCAACACGCCGGGCATTCCCAGACAAACCGGGCAGACGTTTGTATTCGGCGGCGCGCCAAACGCATTGGCGCATCCGCACCACATTTTTGATTTGGTTTTCAACTGGACGTGGGTTTCCAGTCCGATGACAGCTTCGTAGTCCATAAGGCGGGAAGATTTAACCACGGATGAACACCGATGAACACGGATTTTTCCGCACCGCCAAATATGTCGGGTCTGGCTTTTCGCAAAGTAAACACATCGCAGGATTAAACTTGTTGCCAGGAGTGAGGGCCTGTTGACCAATTCCCGGAGCGCGGACCGCCGAGTCCGCGTGTTTCCATCTCGCAAGCGATTCAAAGGATTTTCGGCAGCCGGTCTTCGCGCGGACTCGGCGGTCCATGCTCCTTTATGTTGGCAATCAATCTAATTCTTTAGCAGCTTGCGGATCGCGCCGAGCAGCACGCCTTCAACTTCCGGAGCGACGTTCGATGAACTCGGACTGGTTTCGTAACCGCCCTGCTCGTAGGCGATCGCGGTGCCGATGTATCCCGGCGCATAATCACCGTAAGCGGCCATGGTCACAAACAAGTCCTTGCGCTCCGCTTTGGCGGCGAGCTGATACTCCACAAACAGTTCGCCCGGCAGATGCAGGATGCGCGCGCGCCCAACTCGGAGACACGAAACGTCGATCCGGTGACCTGACTGGCAACGTCGCAGCCACGCCAGTTTGGCGACTTCGCCTTGCGCAATAAATGCGGGATCTTTGGCCTTGAGTTGAGCTTCAAGTTTCTCAATCGACAAATACTTCGCCGGCGGCAGCGCCACCGACTCGACCGTCCAACCCACATCCGTAGCGCTAATCACTTCACGCTTGGTGTTTTCCCATGCGCGCCGCAGGCCGTCGGCTAGACGTTCGGCGAGCACGAGGCGATTGGTCGGCGAGCCATCGTTGTATTTTCCCGCGCCAATGTTGCCTCCCGCACCGTTGAAATGGACGTGCAGCGCCGCCGGTACCGCCAACTGCCGCAGGAAGCGGGCGATACCGGGAAAATCCGGATTCGGGATGCCCGTCCGATAATAACTCTGGGGATGCGTTGCGTAGTAACTCAGCACCGCCACGGGACGCTCCCCGTTCCAAAAACTGATCAACGAAACCATCGGATCAATCGTGCCTTCGGGTTCGGCGCGCACTGCCGGATCGGTGGTGGCCGTCCACCTCACGGCGCGAACTTTTCCATCTGAACCGAGGATGCGCCGGTTCGACGCCACCTTTTCCACGCGCGCTTCACCCAGCCCGAGATGAGTTATCGGCTGTGCGCGCGGCAAGGTCTCGCGGATGGCGACTTCGAGGTTGGTGATCACCTGACGTTGAAAACTGCCCTCGTACTGTCGCGGCTCAAGTCCGGCTTCCTTGAGGATTCGTTCCGCCGAAAAATCGCAGTCCGGCGCATCGTGCTGATGCAAGACGTGCACGGTGACTCGCGCAGGCGTGGTTCCGGCGGCGCGTGCCAGGGCGGAACGAAACGCATCGTGCCCTTCATTGCCGATGCCGATCCAATCCACCGCGCACAACACGATCGGTTCGCCGGCACCCAGGATCACGATACCGCGCGCCCGCAGGCCGAGGTCCCATTTGTTGGTCACGGGATCGTAAGCCATCATGCTGCCCACCGGCGGCGTGGCATCGACATCGAAGGTGGCCACTTGCAAGGCGGCGGCTTGGTTCGTGCCCGGCGGCGTGGGTTCAGCGGCCTGCAAGTCGCTCAAACCAATCAACAGCAAGACTACGCAAAGGAGAAATCGCGCGAGCATGGAACTATGTTGACCACGTCGAGGTTCTCAAAGCCAGCCTTCTTCAAACAAAAATTGATCGATTGTGAAATCTGGGGAGCGCGCCCGCCCCGGGCGCGGCCGACGATGTCCTCGTCGTTGGCATCCGGGTGCTTTTGGAGCCAAGCATTTGCTACTGAAGCCACGCGAAGCGTTCGGTGCGAGGGCGCGCCGAACCACAGCCGGGGCGGCTGTGCTCCCCACGTAACACCCTGAGCGAGCACTTGGTCATTTCCGCAAATATTTGTCGAACCAGTCGGCGCACAACCGGAAATCCCAAAACATCGTCAGCCAGCCATGTTGTTTGCCGGGACGAATAATGAGTTCCACGTTGCGTCCGATGGCGCGCGCCTGCGTCTGAAAATGTTCGGATTGTTCCAACGGCACCAACGTGTCCGCGCCACCGTGGATGATCAGCGTGGGCGGCAGATTCGTCGTGATGTAGTAAATCGGCGACACCTCCCGCCCGATGACTTTCCAGACGGCCAGATTGGTGCCTTGCGGCCCAAACGCTTTGAGGAAACTTTTTGGCGGCCCGCCGTCGCCGAGATTCTCCGTCGAAGGGCCGAGATTGAGCAGATCGGTTACTGGATAAAAAATGGCTGCCGCCTGGACTGCGCTGCTTGCGCGATCCACCGGATCGGCGGCGTCGCTTGGACCGGAGCCACCGCGCGTGGCGAGCATCAAACTCAAGTGTCCGCCCGCGCTGCCGCCCGTCACGCCGATGCGATCCGGGTCGATACCGTACTCCCGCGCATGAAACCGGATAAACCGCGTCGCCCGATTCACATCCTCCACGATCTCCATGACTGTGGCCTTCGGTTGGGAAAGATGCGAAACCGCGAACACCGTGTAGCCGCGACGAATCAACGGTGCCGCCATGAACGGACGAAAGTCATTTGTTGAGGAATGCCAGCCGCCGCTGACCATCAGCAGGATGCCCAAGCCGTTCGGATGCGCAGGGCGGACGATGTCGAAACTGAGTTTGTGACCGTGCCGTTCGGTGTAAACGATCCCGTCGGTGCGCGTGACGGCTGGATGGAAATACCACCACACACTGCCGACACTGATGCCGATCAATAGGACCACTGCCAACAGGCTCAAGAGAACCAGGCGAACGAAGCGACGTAATGTCATGGGTCAAGCTTGAGGAGCGACGCCGTGGAAATCAAGCAGACTGGAAATATTTAACCACAGATAACCTCCCAGCCATCCTCGAGATTGCAGCACCGCCATTATTTTACCAGGTTCTTGCAGAAGCGTTCCAGCCGTTCCAATCCCTTCTCAATGTTCGCCATACTGGTGGCGTAGCTGATGCGCAGGTAATCGTCGGCGCCAAACGCGATGCCAGGCACAGCGGCGACTTTTTCCTGTTCCAACAGTCTTGCGCAGAACTCGGTGGATTTGAGGCCGAGCTTGGAGATGTTCGGGAACAGGTAGAATGCACCTTTGGCATTGACGCAACTGATGCCGGGAATGCTGCTTAACTTTTTCCACGCGTAGGCGCGGCGCCTCGCGTACTCCGCCAGCCAGACCGGCAAATGATCCTGCGGGCCGTTGAGCGCGGCGACGGCACCCTTTTGCGCAAAGGAAGTGGGGTTGCTCGTGCTGTGGCTTTGAATGGCGTCGATGGCTTTGGCGATCGGCTCCGGCGCGGCGAGGTAACCGAGCCGCCAGCCGGTCATCGAATACGCCTTGGCGAAACCGTGAACAACGACGGTATGTTCGTAATGTGCCGGTGAAAAACTTGCGACGCTCGTGTGGGTCGCGCCGTCATAGACGAGTTTCTCGTAAATCTCGTCGCTCATAATGAGCACGCCTTTCTCGACGCAGATGTCGCCGAGGGCTTTGATTTCGTCGCGGGTGTAGAGCGAACCCGTCGGATTGCTGGGCGAATTCAAAATGAACAGGCGCGTGCGCGGAGTGATGGCGGCGCGCAGTTGGTCGGCTGTGACTTTGAATTCGGTTTCGTCGCTGGTGGGCACGATGACCGGCGTGGCACCGGCGAGCTTGACCATTTCCGGGTAACTCAACCAGTAAGGCGAAGGGATGATGACTTCGTCGCCTTCTTCACAGGTAGCGAGGATGACGTTGAAACAGGAGTGTTTGCCACCGCATGAGACGATGATCTGCGACGGTTTGTAAGTGAGGCCGTTGTCGCGTTTGAATTTGTCGGCGATGGCCTGGCGCAACTCCGGGATGCCGGCGGCGGGCGTGTATTTGGTGAAGCCGTCGGCGAGCGCCTTGGCACAGGCGTCCTTGATGTGTTGCGGCGTATCGAAGTCCGGTTCGCCGGCGCCAAAGCCGACGACGTCAATGCCGTCCGCCTTCATCTGCTTGGCCTTGGAATCAATGGCCAGTGTGAGCGACGGAGTCAGCGCCGCGGCGCGATGCGAAATTTTATAGTTCATAAAATGGCCGGAGAGAAATAGCATCCGCGCATGGAGGCGCAAGTGGAATTCTGGAAGAAATCAACGCCAGCGGTTCCTGTCTGTCAATCATCGGACCATTGCTTCATGGCATTTTGGATGCGGCGATAATCCGGCATTTCGTCCGGGTCGGGTTTCTGACCGAGAAAACGGAATACCTTCGGGGCTTTCCAACGCCAACGTTCGGCATGACCGTCAGCGAATGAAAAGTTGCAGCCCTGATTATGCCGGTCGGCGGGCATATCAAACCAGATGTCTTGCGGGAAATAAATCGAGCCAACGGGCGGGTTACCAAATTGAGCGTCGAGCAAGGTGTCGGCATGTTCATCGATGAACACGAAAAGTTGGGTCGGGGAAGGCTTGCGGATTTCCGAAAACTTTTTCCAGGCTGGAATGTTGGCGATGACGTTGAAGGCGTCCTGAAATTCTGGGAATCCATTGACGGATTGGCTCATGTTGTAACTGCGGTTGCGAAGCTGGGAGAGGAGCTGGCCGGAGGAGGTTTCGATCTTCGATTGGTCAGCGGGACAATGGTAGATGGCCACGGAGCGATTGTATTTGAACAGCACGCCGCTCTCCAGATCGACGGTGTTGGTGTCGGTGCGCGCGTGGTCCGGACACCAGGAGATGTCTTTGGCGATGACGCCGCCGCCCATCGACATGACCGAGTCGTTCGGCGGAAGGACGTCATGATTGTCGAGCACGTAGAGTTGCCAGCAGGTTCCCAGTTGCTTGAGATTGCTCAGGCAGGCGATGGCGCGGGCCTTGTCCTTGGCTCGGGCGAGAGCCGGCAACAACAGCGCGGCGAGGATGGCAATGATGGCGATGACCACGAGGAGTTCGATCAACGTGAAAGCCATTCGCATTTGGTGGCCGTGGGAACGGCGAATTTGCGAAGCTGCCTCTGGGTTTAACAGCTCGATCACCTTCATACCCGCTCATCGTGGTCGGTTGACTCAACGATGATAACAGATATCAGCATATCCGCCACCTGGATTTTGGGCGGTCGCCTCAAACTATGGGGTGGTCAACAGTTCCAGCAGATGCATCCCTTGATTGCTCAACTCCCACCGCCTGCCTTTCTTCGTGACCAATCGGCCGCATGGATTTTTCTCGTGTTCGGCTTCATTGACCGAGAGGAGTTGAAATCTGCTCCGGCTTTTGATTTCCGAAGCGGAACGTGGGATGAGTTCAAAGGCCAGACCGTTAAAGTTGAGCGCGATTTCATAACCGATCACGCCTTCTTTTTCCGCAGTCGGATTGTGGCGGATCAACGCGCCGTAGCGCTTCAGCCAGGGAAAATGCGTTGCCCGCACGAACACCCGGCAGAGTTCAGTTTGATGGCGGATGAAATCGAGCGTGCTGAATTTTTTCCATTCGGATTGCTGAGCCAACAGGATCAATCGCGGATCAAGCCCGACGAGATTGCGGCCATTCCAGTCGCCATGATCGTTGCGCTCGCCGGGAAAGGCTTTTTTGAACCAGCTCGCAAAGTGGTCGTTAAGGAATAGATCCAGTTCAAAGTGAACGTGCGCGCGATCTTTGGAAATGCCCTCGTGCGTGTTGCTCGTCCGTCCCAAGATGGCGATGGTTTCGCTGGCTTTGACGGTCTGCCCGATTTTCAATCCCTCGCGGATGCTGCGTAGATGGGCGTAAGTGGAATAAATTTCCAGTCCATCAATCTGATGCCGCAAGATAATGTAATTTCCAAAGTTGGAGAGTGAAGGTTTCCTGTTGATGTAGGCGACAGTGCCATCGGCGGTGGCCATGACCGGGTCGATGGGTTCGCCGCGCTTGTCGCGTTGCAAGCAGCGGATGTCCAGTCCTTCGTGGAATTGCGCGCCGCCGCTCCGGACGCAGCCGAAGGTGCCGCTGGTCCAGGGTTTGCCGACGACCCCGACAAAGAATTTTTCTTCGCTGCCTTTTTCAAAGAGTGAGTGGTTGGCCGTGGGTAATTGAAAGGTTTGGGCTGGAGCGTAAGCGGCAGTCAGGGAAAGCAGAAGGATGACCACTCCGCCTCGGGTGTGACTCGCAGCGCGGGTTACCATTTGGATCGCTTCTTGATTTCCCCGGCCACATTATTCAATCCAGCAACGATGCGCTCGGCTTCGTCACGCGAGGCATCGGGTGTAAAGGTGAACAGGCCATCGGCGATGCGTTGAGAGATCACCGGCGCGGCGAGCCAGCGGACTTCGCCGAACTGGCTGAAGATGGCGATGTGTTTCCCTTTGTTCGCGGTGGTGTATTCCTCGAGCAACCAGGTGCCTTGACGGTCAAATTGGACCTGAATGGCGAAACCACCCAGGACATCAATGACCGCGGCTTTGGCCACATGCCCTTCGTCAATGAAAGGCTTTTTATCCACGTTTACCAAGGATGGCTTTGCGCGGTAGATCGGGACTGGCTCATTATGCTGGGTGCCGTCCGGGTTCACCTCGAGGTGCAGACGCAGCGTAGTGAGTTCGTGTTTCCGTTTGCTTTCGGCTGTGCGGCAGCCGCCGGTCAACGACACACACAGCGTCAGCAACAAATAGGTGTTGAACCGTTGCGAGCGAATCATCATAGTCTTGATAAACAAACTAAGTGCGTTGGCATTGTAAAGATACTTATGGGCAAACAATATAACAAAGTTGAAAAGCGGAAACGTCGGGCGGCCTACCTGAAGCGGAAAAAAACCGCGGCCAAGATCAAACCGGTCAAAGCCTGAAGTTGCGGTTGATGGATTCAGACCACCTTAACCGGTGGTCTTTTTTGTTGTGCGATGACCGCGAAGATTTCATCGCGCAGATTTTCTCACTTTGGCGTTGTTAAACTTGTTCACCATTCCCGATTTTTCAGCAAGAGCGGCTGTGAATAAGTTTTAGAGACGCGCGCCGGCCCTTGAATTTATTGGTGGGATTGAGTTGTGCACATTTTGTTCACCAAGTGATCTCGGTTAACAAGTTGTGCATAAGAAATCGTTGTCGAAGTCGAGAAATTTGTTAGTCTAGCTTCAGTTCATTGAAAGAACTGAGAAGGTCGGTGACAGACGAAAGAATGAAGCTGGACGTCTCAGGGATAATCCCAGGTGACTGGGGAAAGGTTGAGTCAGGCTGGTTGGTTCAACCCCTCTTAAGGCGGATCGTGAGGTTCGTTGGCCGAGGCAGAATTCACCAGTTCCTTTGACGACGTTCGCGCGTCGTCAGTAACGCGAAGTAGGAACTGAGCGGCGAGGAACGATTAGAAACCGTTCCAAGTCGGGTCAAGTAGCTCAGGCTGGTTTCGGGCTTGAGTGAATCGCAGTTACCCAGAGGGTAAATGGTTGCTACTGTGCATCAGCACGGAGCGAGCGACTCTGGCGGTCTCCGAAAGGAAAATCCGCCAAACGAAAGACGCTGAAAGGCGGGACAAAGTGAGCGTTCGTGCCGGGAAGTCAACGGGGTCTGGCAAGGCCCGTCAAACTTCTGAAACGTCGGCGATGTTACAAACGACACCGCTGGTTTGTGAGCGAAAAGCAACCTGAGAGGTAAGAGGTCAGACCCGTGGCACTGGGCCAACGCACTGTTAAAAGCGGTGGCCGACCCAGCGCTAACTGGTGAAGACGCGGAGCTACAATCACAAACGTGTCTTTACCTGGTTCGTAAGCCGGCGTCCGCAAACGCCAGTTGAAGCGAGCTAAGAGGCCTCACTCGAAATCTTGTGACCGCAAGGCTCAGGACGGCCCTGCTATGAGGCCGAAGACTCCGCTTGCCGTGGAGAATGGCGTCGGGAAGCTGGCAGCCAATTTGGCGCCAAATGTCAGCGCGGGAAAGAGAGCGTGGCGAACTCCCATCCCCCATTTGGTCCCTGCTTGACCGCAAGGTTGGGCAGGGGCTTTTTGTTTTTATTCCTCTTAATCTTAATCGTAATCTCACTCTTAATCCTCGGAGTGATGGGGGGACTCCAGAAGATTAAGACGAGGATTAAGAGTAAGACTTAAGAATTGGTGGAGAAAAGTACTTGCCCTCCACGCGCTTTTGGCCAAAATCCCGCCCACAAGATTCAAGCTAAACCCGAACGCGCAAATTTTAAAACTCTTATGGGACGCATTTACAATAACATCATCGAAACCATCGGTCGCACGCCCCTCGTCAAATTAAACCGCGTCACCGATGGCGCACCCGCCACCATTTTGCTGAAGTGCGAGTTCTTTAATCCGTTGGGCAGTGTCAAGGACCGCATCGGCATGTCGATGATTGAAGACGCCGAGAAGCGCGGCGTGCTCAAGAAGGAAACGGTGATCATTGAGCCGACCAGTGGCAACACCGGCATCGCCCTGGCATTTGTGGCCGCGGCCAAGGGATACAAACTGATCCTGACGATGCCAGAGACGATGTCCTTGGAACGGCGCACGCTGCTGGCCATGTTGGGTGCGAAGCTGGTGTTGACTCCGGGAACGGAGGGTATGAAAGGCGCCATCGCCCGTGCGGAGAAACTGGCGAAGGAGACGCCGAACTCCTGGATTCCGCAACAGTTCGATAACCCGGCCAACCCCGAAATTCATCGTAAGACGACCGCTGAGGAAATCTGGGAGGATACCAACGGCAAGGTGGACATTCTCATCTCAGCAGTGGGGACGGGCGGCACGATCACCGGTTGCTACGAAGTCATCAAGCCCCGCAAACCGTCGTTTGAAGCCATCGCGGTAGAACCGAAGGATTCCCCGGTGATTTCTCAAACTCTGGCTGGGCAACCCCTCAAGCCCGGTCCGCATAAGATTCAAGGCACGGGCGCAGGGTTTGTTCCAAAAAACTTGCACCTGAAGGATTCCAAGGGCAATCCCCAGATCACCGAATGCATTCAGGTAACCAATGACGACTCGTTTTCCATGGCTCGCCGTCTGGCCAAGGAAGAAGGAATTCTGGCGGGCATCTCGACCGGCGCCAACGTCGTCGCCGCCATCGAAGTGGCTAAGCGCCCTGAAAACAAAGGCAAGATGATTGTCACCATAGCTTGTTCCACTGGTGAACGTTACCTGAGCACTCCGCTGGCAGCCGAAGCCAGAGCGGAAGTGGGTGGCTGATTTGAATGAATGCCCGCTGACGGCGTCAATACCTCTGGATTTCTGATTGCTTGAGGAAAAAGCAAAATAAATGTTGCGTTAAAGGGGATTTGCTCGTAATTGTTTCTGTGTCGCAGGTCTGAATGGCCGTGCGCGGTGAATTGAGTTTCTTCACTCTTCGAGCGCAGCAGTTTCCCAAAATTCAAAGTTCATAGCGGTTTTCGGGGATGGTTTTCCAGGCCCTTTGATGAGTACGACAAATAATTATGAGTAATACGACCAATTCCACGTCGGAGATCGGCTCCGGCTATTTGGAAATCTCCGAGAAAGGCTTCGGCTTTCTCCGTTCGCCGGAGAGCCGTTTCCAACCCAAACCCACCGACATCTTCGTCACGCCCGACACCATCAAACGGAACTTCCTCCGCGAAGGCTGCCTCGTCGCCGGGCCAATCCAGCCGCCGCACCGGGGCAACAGCCCGCAACTCAAATCGGTCGATCTGGTCAACGAAATGCCCTTTGGCGACTACACCAAAGCAGTCCGGTTTGAAAACCTGACGACGATCGACCCAGTCGAGAAGTTCAACCTCGAAACCGCGCCCGACCTGCTGGAAACCCGCATCATTGACCTCGTCACACCAATCGGCAAAGGCACACGCGGTTTGATCGTCGCCCCGCCCCGCACGGGTAAGACGACGATTCTCAAACAAATTGCCAACGCCATTACCGCGAACCATCCCGACGTTCATGTTATGGTTCTACTGATCGACGAGCGTCCCGAAGAAGTCACCGATTTCCAGCGCTCCGTCAAGGCCGAGGTCGTCGCGTCCTCCAACGACCAGGACCTGGAAACCCACGTGCGCCTCTCGCGCTTTATGATTGAACGGTGCCGCCGCATGGTGGAATCGGGAAAGGACGTGTTTGTGCTGCTCGATTCCATCACCCGCGTGGCGCGCGCCTACAACAGCGTGCATGGCGGCAGCGGCCGGACGATGTCCGGCGGCGTCGATGCCCGCGCGTTGGAAATCCCCCGCAAGATGTTCGCGTCCGCCCGCAAAATTGAAGAAGGCGGCTCGCTGACGATCATCGCCACGGCCCTCGTGGACACTGGCTCACGCATGGATGAACTGATTTTCCAAGAGTTCAAGGGCACGGGCAACATGGAGTTGATCCTCGACCGCAAGCTGTCCGATCGCCGCTTGTTTCCCGCGATCGATATTCCGAAAAGCAGCACGCGCAAAGAGGAAAAACTTTTTTCGGCCAAACAAATCGAGTCCGTTCGCAAGTTGCGCCGCATGATGGTGGACCTCAATCCGGTCGAAGCCATGGAAACTTTGCTGGCCGCGCTCAAGAAGCACAAGACCAACGAGGAGTTGCTGGCCAAGCTGGTGTAGCATCCCGTTCAAGAAGTAGCCGCCGTCGTGAGTCGGCGCTAATCGTTCATCCGTTTCCGCAGGAAATTTGCGCCGACTAACGTCAGCGGCTACGAGATAAAGGTTTTTTGACGGGCTGTTAACCATTTTACCTCTCCCTCCCGCCCGAAAACTTCTGCCGTGCCTTCCTTTCCGCCTTGTGGTAGGAAAGCGATATGCAAGCTGACGGCAAGAACGCGATTCCAAGCGCTCCGTCTGCTTTCCCTCAACTCTCAACCCTCAACCCTCAACCTCCTCAGATTCCCGATCACGAATTGTTGTGTCTGATCGGGCGTGGTGCTTACGGCGAAGTCTGGCTGGCCCGCAACGCCATCGGCACGATGCGCGCGGTGAAGATCGTCCACCGCCAGAGCTTCCAGCGCGCCGAGCATTTCGAGCGCGAGTTCAAGGGCCTGCTCAAATTCGAGCCGATCTCCCGTTCCCACGACGGCTTGGTGGATGTTCTGCAAATCGGCCGCCGCGATGACGCCGGCTATTTCTACTACGTCATGGAACTGGCGGACGGGGAGGAAATGCAAAATGAAAAATGCAAAATGAAAAATGAGGCCGCATCTAATCTGACCGCAAGCGACCGCCAACAATCCATTTTGAATTTTGAATTTTACATTTTGAATTACCGCCCAAAGACCCTCCGCAGTTTGCTCCGCGCTGACTCTCAACCCTCAACTCTCAACCCTCAACTAACCGCCGCCCGCCTCCCTCCCGCCGAATGTATCACCATCGGCCTCAAGCTCGCCTCCGCGTTGGAGCATCTGCACGCGAACGGCCTCGTGCATCGCGACATCAAACCCTCGAACATCATCTTCGTGGACGGCGAACCGAAACTGGCGGACATCGGCCTGGTGACGGCAATTGATGAAGCGCAATCGTTGGTCGGGACCGTGGGCTACATCCCGCCGGAAGGCCCGGGCACGCCGCAGGCCGATCTTTACAGCCTCGGCAAGGTCCTCTACGAAATCGCCCTCGGCAAAGACCGCCAGGACTTCCCGCAACTGCCGCCGGATTTGCAATCTCATCCCGACTACACTGCGTTGCTCGAACTCAACGAAATCATTCTCAAAGCGTGCGAATCCGACCCGCGCCAACGCTACGCTAGCACGGAGGCGATGCGGGCGGACCTTGGTACCCTGCAAAGCGGCCAGTCAGTCAGGCACAAGCGGACACTGCAACGCCGCTGGTTGGCCGCCAGCAAAGCCGGTTTGGTGGTTGCATTACTCTGGGCGATCGTAGTGGGCAGCGTTATGCTCGTGCACCGCCGTCGGGACACCTACGTGCGTTCGGCGACACCGGAAGTCAATGAGCTGGTTGACCAAGGGTTTTATTGCGTCCGCGACCCGCTACGACTTCCTCACGCAGTGGATCTCTTTAAGAAGGCCGCTCAACTCGATCCGACTCATGTGCCCGCTTACTGGGGTTTATTCCAAGCCGCCATCTGTCGCGGGGAGGAGGAGTGGAACGCGCCGACCGCCGATCGCCAACACATTCGTTCAGTCGCAGCCAAGCTCAAAGAGATCGCCCCCGATCGCGCCGAGGCGCTGGCTGCCTCATCCCTGATCAAATGGATGGATTGGAAGTTTGCTGAAGCCCTAGCTGACGCTCGGTCCGCCACGCGCCTGCGCGCCGATTCCAGAGTGGGCGGCTCGGCAGCGCACATTTTATATGGATACTATCTGCTCATGACCGGCCAACCGGCCGAAGCGCTCAAGGAGTATCTCATTGGCGAAAAGATTGATCCGGCCAGTCCCATTTCGCTCTACCATCTCGGCCATCCTTACTTCGTCTGGCGTCAGTTCGACCAAGCGATGAAATACTACCAGGCAGCCGACGATCTGCAGCCCGGATCCAGCCGCCACTTCAAAGGGATGGTTTACGAAGAGAAGAAGGATTTCATGGCGGCCATCCAGGAATTCGAGGCGCACGCTCTCTTTCAGGGCAAGAGAGAAGACCAAGTGAAGGGATTTTGTAACAGCCTGCGCGAAGCGGTCAGGCAAGGCGGCGAAAGGGGTTATTGGAGCAAACGCCTCGATCTTGCGTTGAGCCTTTCGCCGGCAGACGTGTATTACATAGCCACCCTCTACGCGCGTCTTGGGGACAAGACCAACGCCTACTGCTTCCTTAGAAAGGCTTGCGAGCAAAAAGCATTCACCGCCGGCCCGCTCTTCGATCAGTGCTGGGACAAGAATGATCCGGAGTTCCGATCCATCGTCAGGAACATCAGTCTGCTTCAGCCCAGCGAGCGTCACAAATGATTGCGCTGCGCCATGAGCCGGCCTACAAGGGACTGCAAGTCGAGCGCCGGCACGCGGCTTGGCTGCTGCCACCGATAGTTCACTTCAGTCCCGTCGTCCGCTCCTGTAACCAAGCCACATCCGAGTTGTTCGGGGAGGCATCGACCGTCACCCCAAGGTTCAACCCTGTGCGCATGGGCGGGTTGGTCCGTGGATCACGCCATTTGTGACTCTCGCCGTGGCCATCGGCAAAAGCAAGATTTCCCAAGCCGTTGTGGTAGCTTGCCGGAAAATTGATTAGGGCTGCTGCCGCTCCCTTGAGGTACATGAACACGGCAAAGTAGGCGTCATTGATGGAATCCGCACGCTCATCGACAAAGACAAAGGTCTGGCTGGGCGGGGGGGCCGTCATGTCAGAAGTGCGCCGGATGATCCTGAAAACCGGCGGCAGCGACAGGTGGCCATCGGGAGTTAGATAGCAATTGAGCCAGGAGTTCATTGACACCGAGCGGACCAGGGCGCTCCTGTTCGCTGGACAGCGCCAGATCCCGAGCATGTTGCCCAAATACGGCGCAAGAAGGCTTCCGGTCAGATAAAGTGTGTTGGTGTTATCCGTTCTGGCCGTCCAAAGATCCAGCCAACCTCGGACCCACGTGTTCGTGGCAAACAACTGATTCCCAGTATTGTTTGGATTCCCGTCGTTGTTTGGCGGTACTCGGTCGCTGTTGTCGCCGTTGTACATTATCCAGGCGAGACCGAACTGCTTGAGATTGTTCAGGCACTGCGTATTCTGGGCCTTCGCTTTCGCTCTGGCGAGGGCGGGCAGAAGCATCGCGGCCAGAATCGCGATGATAGCGATGACGACCAGGAGTTCGATCAGAGTGAAGGCGCTGCCGATGCCCTTCCCGGTCGAGGCTAAAAGTGCCTTCGGCGGCGCTGAACTTGGGTTCCGCGTGGTGCGCATGGCTGGGCGTGGTTACGTTTTAATTCTACTCGTTAGCGTTTCTTTTGCAAAGCCCGTTCACGGTTTAGGATGGGCGAGAAGCCAGTCGATGACTCGCGGCGCAAACTCCGATGAAACGCCGTTTGTGTAGAGGGTCGGGACATGGGCGCCAGGGTTCATCGTCCACAACTCGACGGCCCCGCCCGGCGGGGAGTTCGAATAGCGCGTGATGACCGTGTCCAGGCCAGGCGTATCCAGATCCAAATGCATTGAGGGTGTGGGATCAGTGACTGGGTCAGTGGCGTCGTTGTACCCGGCCCAGGCTCGGACAGTCTGTAGCGCGCCGGGATACGCGGGCATCACATGCACTGTGGCGCCGCCGGCGTAAAAAATGGTGTCATCACCGGTGCCGTGGATGTGGAGGATGTTAACCGGCTGGGAAGGTTGGCAGCGGCTAGGGTCCAGGAACGTCGTGCCAGCCAAGCTGGCGATACCAGCGACGATGTCCGCGAACTGGCAGGCCATCCTGTAGGCCATAAAGCCCCCGTTCGAATGCCCAATCAGATAGACCCGCTTTCGATCCACGGCAAACTGTCGCTCAATCTCTTGGATCAAACTGCGCAGGTAGCCCGCGTCATCGACGCCGCTGTTATAGAAATCGCCCAACGCGTCCGTGGCGTTCCAGAACTCGGTGCCAGAAGGGTCGGCGGTGCTCTCAGGGTAGCAGTACAAGAACCCCCTGGCTTCCGCCAAAGGCCGAAACTGCATGTACGCTTCAACCTGCACGCCGTTATAGCCATAGCCGTGCAGCAGGATTAAGAGAGGAACCGGCGTTTGACCGTCGTAGATGGAAGGAACATAGAGGTTCACCGGCCTGGGGCGTGTGACCCGGTAAAACGTCGTCGGGAGCGGAGACTGAACTGTGTACGGATTAGTGGCAGTCGTAAGCGTCTGCCATGGTCCCGTCGGGCCGTCCGCTCTCTGAAGCAGCCCACCGCCGGTCCAGGTAAGGGTATTTAAGCCGCCTACGCTTTGAATGGTCAGCGCCGTATCAAACGGGGGCGCAACGCTGAAATAAGCGCCCACAATTTTCACGGTGGTGGATGCGGTCCCCAATGTCGCTCCGCCTGTCGCGTTGCTCAGGGTCACTCTGAAGGTCTTCGGTCCGCCGGCGGCTCTGGGCTGGAGGAGAGGGACCGTGAGGGTCTTGACCGTTTCGTTCTGCTGGAACGCAATCGTGCCCGAGACAGCTTGGTAATCTATTCCCGCCACGGCGGTCAAATTGCTGGTGGCATAATCCACCGTGATCGGTCCCAAGGCGAGATCGTTGCCGCGCAAAATGGTCACACTAATGCCGCCCGCATTCCCCCACTCGTTCGTATATTGCGTTCTTTCAAAGCCCACCCCCGGATCGTTGTCCACAATGGCTACGGTGGCCGTGGTTCGCGACCCGAGCACGGCCCCACCAGTCGGGTTGCTCAACGTCACGCGAAAGTTCTTGTTCGGTTCCTTAACCTCGTCATTGAGGATCGGAACCGTCACCAGTTTGACCTTCTCTCCAGGTTCGAACGAGAGCGTGTTGGTGATGCCAGTGTAATCCAGCCCATTCGTCGCAGTCAGATCAGTCGTCGCGTAGTCAACGGTTGCGGTGGAGTTCGTATCGTCGGTGCCCCGCAGCACGCGGATTTGCACCGCGCCGGCATCTTCGGCGACGGAATAACTGGCGGACTCAAAAGCAAAGCCCTGGTCGTTATCCACAATCGTGACGGTGGTCGTCTTCTGGCTGCCGAGCGTGAGACCCACCGGATTGCTCAAGGTGACACGGAACGTCCGATTCGCCTGCCTGTTGGTGTTGTTGAGAATCGGGATGGAGACAAACCTCAACCGTTCTTGCGGCGCAATGGCGAGCGTGTTGGTTACGTCCGTGTAGTCCGTTCCGCTGGTCCCGGTCAGGTTTGACGTCGTGAAGTCCACCGCTACTGCATTGGTTCCATCGTCGCCGCGCACGACGCCGATGAGAACCGCCCCTGCGTCTTCAGCCACGGAGTAAGTGGCGAACTGCAATTGAATTCCCACGTCGTTATCGGTGATGGATACGGGGACGTTTGTGCGAGTACCGAGAATCGCTCCATTAGTAGGATTGCTCAAGATGACCCGGAAGTTCTTGGTAACCTCAACAAAGCCTTCGTCCAAGATCGGCACCACAATGGTCTGGTTGGTTTCGCCAGCACCGAAGGTCAACGTTCCTAAGACCGCCGTGTATTTGAATCCGTTGGTTGCCGTCCCATCGGTGGTGGCGTAATCCACGCCCACTTCCGTGTTGGTGTCGCCAGTGCGCTGGACGGTGAGGGTGACACTGCCCGCGCTCTCGGCCACGGTGTAGCTGCTTGCGGAAAATTGGAGACTAGGCTGGCTGAAGCCGTTGAACAGGGACGCGAGAAGAAGGCCGCAGAGCAGGAGTGTAGATTTTGTTTTCATAGCTGGTTTATGTGTTATCAAGCTATTCACGGAGGGAGCAGGCCCGATTTAACAAAGAAAGAAAGCTTTTCTGTCCGTGGTCAGTAGTTTGTAGTTCCTGATTTGTAACCTGTGGCTGAAGGCCGTCCTGCCGCAGTCCCGAACGAAACTGAAAATCGAGTTGGCGGACGACGCCAGACAAGGTATATGAGTTCTAACGAGTGACAAGATTATGACTATCGCCGAAAAGCTCAACACGTTGCCGCCGCGGTTGCGACGGGAGGCGGAGGACTTTATCGAGTTCCTAGCCCAAAAGCAGTTTGCACCCAAGCGAACGCACTTGCGGATGAAGTGGGCCGGGGCGCTGCGCGATCAGCAGGATCAGTTCACCGCCCTCGAGTTGCAGAAAAAATCGCTCGACTGGTGGGGAGACTGATGTACTTGGTGGACACGAACGTCTGGCTGGAATTGCTGCTGGAGCGCCAGCACGCCAATGACGTCCGTGAGTTTTTTAGAACCGTCGAAGCACGGCAGTTGGCCATTTCTGATTTCACAATCTACTCGATGGGCATCATCCTGACGCGGCTGGGAAAGCCGCAAACGTTCGATGATTTTCTCTCTGACACGCTCGAGGATTCGGGCGTGGCGGTGATGCGGCTGGAACCGGGTGAATTGCGCGAAGTGCTGGCAGTGCAGAAGCAGCATCGGCTGGACTTCGACGACGGCTACCAGTACGTGACCGCCGAGAAACACAGCTTCACGCTTGTCAGCTTCGACGGCGATTTTGACCGAACGAAACGAGGCCGGAAAACTCCGACAGACGTGTTGCAGGCGCTCAAGACTGCGGGAAGCTCGTAAGTCTGACTGCTACCACGACCGCCCTACACTTCCCATGCGGGGCGCTTTGGGGTAAACTGAAGTCATGCGAACATTGGCTGAAGACACCCATCCCGACGCGGAACGTGTGCTTATTGAATTGCTGCGCGGCGCCTCGCCCGCCCGCAAGATGGCCATGATGCTCGACGCCAACCGCACCGCGCGCACGCTCGCATTGACCGGCCTGCGGGAACGCCATCCGAACGACTCTCCGGCGCGGCTCCGGCGGCGTTTGGCAGACCTGTGGCTTGGCCCCGAACTCGCCGCCAGGGCCTACGGCCCATTGCCCAGCGATGAGTGAGGCTGATACAGAACTGCTGGCGGCGGTTGCCCGCGTCGTGGCCGCGTTCGAAGCGCTCGACGTGGATTATCTCGTAGGCGGCTCGGTCGCCAGCAGCTTTTTCGGCGAGCCGCGTCAGACGGTGGATGCCGATTTGGTGGCGCGGCTCCTTGGCCGACACGCTGAACCGCTGGTGGCGCGACTTTCCGGCGACTTCTACGCCGACCTCCCGGCCATCGTCACCGCCATCCAAACACAAGGCTGTTTCAATCTCATTCATCTGGAAACCATGACGAAGGTGGACGTCTTCGTTCACTGGCGCGACCCGTTCGGCCAATCCCAATTCGCCCGGCGACAAAAGAAGTCCGTGGGCCAGGCCGCGCCGCTGGAATTGTTCTTCGCGACGGCGGAAGACACCGTGCTGGCGAAACTCGATTGGTATCGCAAAGGCGGCGGCGTCTCGGATCGCCAATGGCGCGATCTGCTCGCGGTGCTCAAAGTCCAGGCTGGTGCGCTCGACCGGGCTTACCTCGTCCACTGGGCAGGCGAGCTGGGCGTCACGGACTTGCTTCGGCGTGCGTTGGACGAAGCTGGTTTGACTGAAAGCGGGATCGGCTAGGAAGGTGCAACGTGCATCTCATTCAATTTTGTTTGTTAGAACTCCACCGGCCTTCTCGTGTATAGCTTGTGCAGGCCCTTTCACTATCAGCACCGCCGCGTATGCCGGACAAATCGTTCGACCCAATTCCCACGCGCCACAGTCTGCTCAACCGGCTCAAGGATTGGGGCGACCAGACGAGTTGGCAGGATTTTTTCGATACGTACTGGCAATTGATTTACAACGTCGCGGTCAAGGCCGGGCTGTCGGACGCCGAGGCGCAGGAGGTGGTGCAGGAAACTGTCATCGCGGTGGCGCGGAAAATCGGGGAGTTCAAAGCCGACCCGGCGCATGGCTCCTTCAGCGCGTGGCTGATGCAATTGACGCGGTGGCGCATCGCGGATCAATGGCGGAAGCGTGCGCAGGCTGGAGTTCAAGCTTCAGCTTGTCCGCCGGGATTCGCAGCCCCAGGCACGCTCAAGTGTGAACTCCAACGGGACGACACCGGCTCGACCGCCGACATCGAGCGTATCCCGGACCCGGCGAGCAGGGCCCTCGACACGGTGTGGCAGGAGGAATGGGAAAGGCACTTGATGGCCGCAGCGTTGGAGCGGGTCAAGCAACAGGTCAGCCCGCGGCAGTTCCAGATGTTCGACCTGCATGTGCGGCAGAAGTTGTCGGTGCAGGAGACGGCGCGCACGTTGCAAGCGAGCATGGCGTCGGTGTATATGGCCAAACACCGCGTCGCACGGCTGGTGAAGAAAGAGGTTGATCGGCTAAAGACGAGTGAAGCGTAAGCGACACATTATTTTAGACTAGACGGTGCCACTTTTTCCGAAATCAAGTTCCGCTACGAAGCTCCCCTGCCCCTCTTGTCCTCGGAGGAAATGCCGCGAATTCATCAGCCCTGCTAACGACGGCGATTCCAGGTCCGATTGATTGCGAGTTCACGTCAACATCATCGTCTTCGGTTACACTCTCGGCATGGAAAAGGCTTTGTGAGACCGCATAATGAAAGAAAAGAATATGTTGCCATCAAAGCCAATCAATAGGGCGCACAATTTCAACGCAGCAATTCTGCTGTCCCTGTTCGGCGTTTTGCTGTCCGGTTGCTATACACCGCCGAAACAGACCGTTTACAACGGACCACGTTTTCAGGAGGAAGCGTATGTGAACGTGGTATTGCAGTTCATGACATGGGATTCCATTTTGATCACCCGGCCCGAAATCCGGGACAACGGTTTTCTCCAGCTCTATTCGCGCGACAACCTCTCACCAATGCTCACAGGTCCGCAAGTCGGTCACGAGATGGCCGTGGTAATGATCGGCTGGACGTATCAGGATGAACAACTGGCCCAGGTGGTCACCGATTGGAAAACTCTCCTGAACGGTTGTGGATTCAAGCGTGTGGTGTGTTTGCGGGCGGGTCCGGATAACAAGATTGACGGATTGCCGATTATCGACGACACCAGTCTGCCTGTTGACGCCACGAAAAAAACCGCCAGCCTCTGACCTAGCGGGACAACAACTCCCGCACCTGCCTGGTTCGCGTCCGCCCTTGGAGCGCATGTTGCGAATTCATCAGGCCATCCAGTCCGGCAGTCATCCCAACGCCTCCACGCTCGCGGGCGAACTCGAAGTCAGCACCAAATCCATTCATCGCGATCTGGAGTTCATGCGCGACCGTCTGGAGTTGCCGCTCGAATACGACCACGCGCGCAACGGTTATCGTTACACCGAGCCGGTCAGTTCCTTCCCCACCATTCAGATCACCGAAGGCGAATTGTTCGCGTTGCTGGTCGCGGAAAAAGCGCTTCAGCAATATCGCGGCACGAATTTTGAGAAGCCCCTCCTGAGCGCCTTCAAGAAAATGGCGGCGTCATTGCCGGACACCGTCTCGCTCAACCTCGCCGATTGGGAGCAAACCATTTCGTTCCGGATGCGCGCCGAGCCAATTTTGAATCTGGAAATCTTCGATGCCCTCGCCAAGGCCACCGCGCAGCGCAAACAACTGCAACTGACCTATCGCAAACCCGGCCAACAGCAGACCGAGCCGCGCATTGTCGATCCCTATCACCTCGCCAACATCAACGGTGAATGGTTTCTGTTTGCCTACTGCCACCTGCGCCGTGACATCCGCACCTTCGTGCCCGCGCGCATCCAGGCCGCCGAGCCGACTGGGAAAACGTTTGAACGGCCGAAGAAGTTTTCCTTGGAGAAACGGTTGAAGGACAGCTTCGGCGTCCATTCCGGTGAAGGTGAATATGAAGTGGTCATTCGTTTCAATGAACTTGTGGCCGAATACATTCGGGAAAAACGCTGGCATGATTCCCAGCACTTGCGCGAGTTGAAGGACGGTGGTGTGGAATTGCGCCTCAAGTTGTCGAGCCTCGTGGAGATCGAGCGTTGGGTGCTGAGCTGGGGCGGAGACGCCGTCGTGCTTAAACCGCCTGAACTGGTGGCTGCGATTCAGCAGGCTGCAAAAAACATTTTGCGAACCCAGTCACTTGGAAGCTGATGTCTTTTCGCTTTGCAGATAACCGAACAGGTCGCGCAGTTCCTGCGGCTTGAGTGTTTTCAACAGATTTTCGGGCATCAGGGAGACGGCCGATTCTTGAAGACTCTTGATTTTGTCCCGGTTGATCGTCGCCCGTTCGTTGTTGGCCATCAGGATCGTCACGCTGCTCGGCGACTGTTCGCCAATCAGTCCGGAGAAGAATCGCCCGTCGGTAGTCTCGACGTTGTAGCTCAAAAACTCTTTTCGGATGACCGCGCTGGGATCAACGATGCTGGCCAGCAGAAAACTCTGGTCCTTGCGATTGGCGTGCGTCAGGTCCGGGCCAATCTGTCCGCCTTCATCAAAGAGCCGATGACAAACGGCGCAGGTGTTCTTGAACACTTCGCGTCCTTTGATTGGATCGCCACTGCCGGCCCGCAGGTCATTATTTAGCCGCCGCATCTCCGCGAGTTTTTCTTCGGGTGTGCCGCTGCTGATGTTCCCCCAAAGTTTGCGCACCAGATCGTCCAATTGCCTGTCTTGATACAGCGAAATCTCCCGCAACTGCTCCACCGGCACCTCGCTCGCCGGACATTTGCCGCCATCCACTTCCTGAAGAAACGCCCTCGCCCAATCTTTGCGGCTCAAAAGTACTTCACGCGTCCGCGAGCGAAGCCGGCCATTCATCGCGGGGTATTGGCGCAACAGTTCAACCGAAATGTCTGACTGATCAAAACTTTGCAACGCCGCCAACGCCGCCAGCCTAACGCCTTCCGGTTCACTGCCCGCCACCAACTTCAAGAGCGCGGGAACGCAATCGGGCCGGCCCAATTCTCCCAGCAATTGAAGCGAGGCGGTGCGCGCCTCGACGGCGGCGTGCTTATCCACCGCCAGATTCAACGCGCGGGTCAAGGCGGATGGTTTCCCGAAGCTCGCCATTAACCGGATCAAAGTCAGGTCTGTAGTGTCGTCGCTCCACAAGGCGCTGAGTTGTTTCTCCAGCGATGCCGGAATTTTCTCAACACTTGAAGTCTTCGCGACCGGTTTGAGTTCGACCACGGCTTGGTTTTCGAAGAGGCCGCCTTGGTTGGGGCCGGTATCTCCGCTGGGCCGGTCGCGCAAACCCTGCTCCAGCGCGGCGAGCATCCGGCTGCGGTCTTTCGCCTCAGGAGCGGATTCCAGCAACTGCGCGCAAGCTGAATAACCCAGCTCCGTCCCTTCCGCCGCGTAACGTCGCATCAGCCGCTCCAGTATGACGTCGCGGATAATTGGCGTTTGCCAGGCTGAAGCTGTGCCAAATAATCTGAGAACCTGTTCGCGGTCCGCCATCGCATGGCGTTCCACCGCCCACCAAAGCAGGAGTGGGATGTAGGCATCCTGTGCGTCGAGGTTGCGCACTGCGAGTTGCTGCACGATGGGCAGGGCGACCTTCGCGGGCAATCGCTTGGCGGTGGCCGCGAGCTGGCTGCGCAGGTGGACGTCAGCGTCAGTCGCGGCGAGTTTGATCAACTGCAGTTCCATTTCCGGGACCGTCTTTCCTTCATCACCCAACCACCGGACCATCCATTCCCGCACATGGGCGTTGGGATGACTCAGCAGTCTTGTCACCAGGTTTTTGTTGACCCCGCCGCTGACGTAGAGTGCCCACAATGCTTCCAGCGTCAGATGTTCATCCTTGTTTTCAAAAACCATTTTCCGCAGCGCAGGAATCATCGTTCGATCGCGCCGGTCGGCGAGAATTCTTCGCGCCTTGCGAACGTACCAATCATTCTTGCTGCTCAACAGCGCGATCAGCTCTCTGCTGGTAAGTCTGGTGAGGTCGGGCACCGAAACCGGCTTCGTTCCTTTGGCTTCGATTTTGTAGATGCGCCCGTTGCTGCGATCCCAATCAGCGTCGGGATCAGGGTGAGCGGTGCGTTTGTCAAACCAATCGGCGACATACACCGCGCCATCCGGCCCCATGGTCACGTCGCTCGACGCAAACCAGTTGTCGTTGGCCACCAGCAACTCGCCGCCGTGGCTCGACTTGAACGTCGATCCCCACGGTTCCATGTTGTGCCATTGAACGCCATGACCGAGCAGATCGCCGACGATGTACTTGCCACGGAATTTCTCCGGGAACGAATCGCCTTGATAAATGATTCCGCCCACCGTGACATGGCCGCCCGTAAAATTGGCATGCGGCACATGGTCAAAATATCCGAAGGCAAACGGGTTGTGCAGCGCGCCGTGCTTGCCGAAGCTTTTCCAGTAGTACGCGCCTTGGACGCCGTGAAACATCCGGTAGCCACCGAAGTTCGTGCTGTAAATCAGATTGCCATCTTCGTCGAAGTCCAATCCCCAGGAGTTGCCGCCGCCCTCGCAAAATAATTCGAAGGTATGAGTGATGGGATGATAGCGCCAGACACCTTGTTGGAACTCAATGCCGCGAATCTTCGCGGTAACGGTGCTGCCCTGGCAACCGTAGAGCCAGCCGTCCGGACCCCACGTCAGCGAGTTGGCGACGGAGTGTGCGTCCTGCATCCCAAAACCTGTGAGCAGAACCTCCGGATCGGAGTCCGGCACGTCATCGCCATTTCGGTCGGGATAAAAAAGCAGATAGGGAACTTGCAGAACAAACACGCCGCCGTGACCGAATGCAATTCCCGTGGTAAGATTCAATCCGCTCACGAAGTCTTTCGCTTTTCGCGCGTGACCGTCGGCACCGAAGTCTTCCAAAATCGTGATGCGGTCGGCACCTTTTGGACCGCGCGGCGGCGGCTCCGGGACTTTGTCATAGACCGTCCGTGACCAGCGATCCACCTTCGCGCGTTGCAATCCCGCCGGGTTCGGATACTGAAGATACTGAATGACCCAGAGCCGACCGCGGTCATCAAACTCGATCGCGACCGGCTGTGCGATCATCGGTTCGCTGGCCACCAGCTTCACTTGAAAACCATCCGGCACGGTCATGTGTTGGGCCGCTTCACCGGGCGCGTAACCTTGCGCCAGCCCTGCCGCACACCAAAAGAGAATGGCAATGGTCGCCAACAGAAATGGTATTCCAGTGAAACCGCAGGATACAGCGCACTTGCGGAACACGGTTTTCCCTGCCCACGAACCGCGATGCTTTCCAAGTCGCCGGATACGCGCGGAGCGTTTGGAGTGCGGCGACTTGTCGCCGCTTTCGGAATGTGCCGACTCCAGNNNNTCCAGAGCGGGTGTGTCTTGCCCACACGCACCGTGCAACAGCGGCGACAAGTCGCCGCACTCCAAACGCTGACGCGCCCCCCCGCATTCCCTTCGGTTCAGGGGCGTCAGGCGCGTGCGAGGTTCGGGGAATTCTCTCCCACCTGCTCCATCGGTCGTCGAGCCCGCAGACTGCCCTGTAATGCGCTGATGGTCGTTCACTGGATTTCCCTATTCATCACGCCGAATGCTCAGCGGCACGCCAAACAACTCCGCAATCGTCAGTTGAAATCCCGGCAGGAGATTTTCACTAAGCATTTCGCGCCCGGCAAGAATTTGTTTCAACGCCATGCCGTAAGGACTGCCATGATAAACTTCCACGTTGTCATAGCGCGGATCAATCATCCACAAGCGCGGCAAATTCAAGTCCTCGTAAATCTGCTTCTTGACGACCGTGTCGGTGCGATGATCGTCTGAACTGACGATCTCCGCCACCAGCCAGACTTTGCCGGTGGCTTTCGTCACCAAAGTCAAATCCGGCCGCACGATGGTGCCAGGCGAAAGTTGCACCACGGAACGCGAAGCCAGCAAGCGTGTTGTCGTTACGCGAACGAGGCTGCCAGCCACATGCTGATGAAGACGGTCGCAAATCTCCTCATGCCGCGCGCCCGGCGGATGACGCAAGAACGTTTCGCCCTCTACCGTTTCTTCGTATCGCTCGCTCATTTGCCGGAAAGAAGTTTGTTCAAAAACTGTCCCGTGTGCGAGTGTTTGTTTCGCGCGATTTGCTCCGGCGTCCCTTCAGCCACGATCCGTCCCCCGCCATCGCCCCCCTCCGGACCAAGGTCGATCACCCAATCGGCCTCGGCAATCAAATCCAGATTGTGTTCGATCACGATGACCGAGTGTCCGGCATCGACGAGCCGCTGCAAAACCTCGACGAGTCGTTTCACGTCTGCCATGTGCAGGCCGATGGTCGGTTCTTCAAGGAGGAATAGATTTGAGGAGCGTGATGCGTGATGCGTGTTGCGTGAACCCAACTGATCTGGTGCAGGACGCAAACCGGAAAGAAGATGTGATACGAGCTTCACTCGCTGCGCCTCGCCGCCGCTGAGCGTGGGACTCGTCTGGCCGAGCTTCAAGTAACCAAGACCCGTGTCGGCCAGCGCCTGCAAGGAACGCTTGATCTTCGGGATGCCAGCGAAGAATTCGCGCGCCTCTTCAACGGACAGATCCAGAACCTGCGCGATATTCTTCCCGCCGTATTCAATGTCCAGTGTCTCGCGGTTGAAGCGCGTGCCGTTGCATGTCTCACAGCGGACAAAGGCCGGCGGCAGAAAATTCATTTCCAGTTTGATCTGGCCGGCCCCTTCACATTCCGGACAACGCCCTTGCGCACTGTTGAAGGAGAAACGGCTCGCGGAATAGCCGCGCATCCGTGACTCCGGCAGTTGCGCGAACAACGCGCGGATGTCGTCAAAGAATCCCACGTAGGTCGCCGGAATTGAGCGCGGCGTGCGGCCGATCGGCGATTGGTCCACTTCATAGACCGCCTTGAGAGGTTCGTGACCAGTGAGACGTGAGGCGTGAAACGTGAGGCGTGAATTCTTCAGTGCGTCAGTGAGCGCAGGCAATAAACATTCCCGCACCAGCGTGCTCTTGCCCGAGCCGCTCACGCCCGTCACGAGCACGAGCCGACCTAGAGGAAACTTCACCGTAAGATTTTTCAAATTGTTCGCTGAAGCGTGTTGCAGTGTGAGTGTCCCCTTTTCTCCCTTTCCCCTTTTCTCCCTTTCAATTCTTCGCCGCTCTCCTCGACTCGGAAATTTCCTCTCTTCCCGCAAACACTGCCCCGTGATCGACTCCGGATGCTTCGCCAGTTCACCAAGCGTCCCCACCGCCACGACTTCGCCGCCATGCGCGCCGGCACCCGGACCGAGATCCACGATGACATCGGCGCGCCGCATCGTTTCCTCATCGTGCTCGACGACGATGACGGAGTTGCCGCGTGCCTTGAGTTTCTGCAATGCTCCGAGCAGACGTTCATTGTCGCGCGCGTGCAGGCCGATGGTCGGTTCGTCGAGGATGTAAAGCACACCGCTTAGATTCGAGCCAAGTTGAGCCGCCAGCCGGATGCGCTGACTCTCGCCACCCGAAAGCGTGGGCACGCCACGACCGAGTTGAAGGTAGCCGAGCCCGACTTCGTTCAGGAACTTCAATCGCTCGCGAATCTCCGGCAGAATGTCGCGCGCAATCTCCGCCGCGCGTCCGGTAAACTTGAGTTTGTGGAAATACGAGAACGCTGTTTCGACCGATAAACGCGAAACATCTTCAATGGTCATCGACCGCGAGACTTTCCCCGCACCCGGCCTGACGGCCACCCTCTCCCCATCCGATGGGGAGAAGGACGGGGTGAGGGGACGGTTCAAAGAGGGAACTCCGAGAAGCCGCACCGCCCGCGCCACGGGATTGAGCCGCGCTCCGTTGCACTCGGAACAAGTCTCGCGCTCGCCTTCCTGCCATTCATACCACGACTCAGCGATGTCGTCTTCGCGCGCGCCGCGGTCCACATCTTCGGGCATGTAAAATAATTCGCCGAAGCCGCGACACTTGGGACACCAACCCGCCGCGGAGTTGTAACTGAAATTCTTTGGATCAAGCGGCTCGAAGGAATGTGCGCATTTCGGACAGACTCGCTCAGTCGAGTGGACGGTGACTAGACCGTGATCGTCAAGGCCCAGCAACGTGCCATTGCCGAGCTTGAGCGTTTCATCAACCAATTCTTGTAGCCGCGTCTCGTAAGAGCGCGGCTGACTTTTTCTGGAAGTATTGGCGGCGCTCTGCCGAGACGCCGCTACGACTCCGACAACAATCTCCACATTGTGCTCGCGGAAGCGATCCAGCCGCAAGCGCTCACTGGTCGGATACATCTTTCCATCGGCACGAACCTCCTTGTAACCGTGTTTGGCCGCCCATTCGGCAACGTCCGTGTGAAATCCCTTGCGGCCTTTCACCACCGGCGCGAGCAGCAGCAGGTCTCCTCGCTTCTTCAATTCGACCGACAATCGCCGGCCAACTTCGTCTCGCGTCTGGGTTGCGACAGGCAATTGGCAATCCGGGCAATGCTGCACACCGAGCCGCGCAAAGAGCAGTCGGATGAAATGATAAACCTCCGTGACTGTGGCGACCGTGCTCTTGCCGCCGCCGCGCGTGCCTCGTTGTTCGATGCTGACGGTCGGCGGAATCCCGGTGATCAAATCCACGTCGGGCCGCGACATCTGCTCCACGAACTGCCGCGCATACACGTTCATGGAATCGAGAAAACGTCGTTGCCCTTCGGCGAAAAGGAGGTCGAACGCCAGCGTGCTCTTGCCCGAACCGCTGACTCCCGTTATGACGACAAATAAATTGCGCGGAATGGTGAGCGAAAGATTTTTCAGATTATGCTCGCGCGCGCCGTGGATGGCAATGGCGTTACCGCTGGCGGATTGAATGTCGGTTTCGACGAACACGAACCATTCTTAACATTGGAAAGACGATTCGCAAAAAGTCTTTTCAATTTCGACGGTTGGGCGCAACCAAACGCCCACACCAGCCCCGGAGGGGCGAAATATTTATAGTTACGAATCCCAAATTCCCAAAGCTCCGTAGGAGCGACATCATCACGGTTATGTCGCCCCTATGTTGCAGGAGCCGTACAAGGCAGAAAGCTAGTGCAAGACCTAAATGCGGCAGCCGAGCAAGAGATCGCGGTTCAACTTCTCAATGATATTTACGGTTTTGTCGAGGCTGAGCAGAAATAATGGAGTCTGCGGCGCGTGTGGGCTTCTAACGCTATGGAAAAAATTAAAATCGCAACATTCATAAATAATACTGAATCACCAGTCATTTATTGGCCGGTTGTTCCACGGATCGGTGAAAGCGTCGAAGCGGACGATAACGAGGAGTACAAAATCGTAGACGTTGTTCACATGTTTCGTCGGAAAAATGACGTGATACGGATTGTTTTAGAAACGAAGAAATAGTCCGCTTCATGCGTCTCGTAGGCGAGTTCCTGCCTTACAGCAGATGGGATGCTGATTTCACCGTAACGCCGCCTCAAAAAGTCGAGGCGACCGATGATGGCCAGATTGGAAACGGGCGATGTGTCACTGACGACGCGCATGGGCGAGGTCTTCCATCGCTTCGGTCATTCCATATTGGCGAGGGATGCTCCGCTCCGCCAGTTGCACGCCGAAGGCGTATTGGTCCAAGCCCGCCATGCGCGCACCTTGAGCGAGGGAGAGCCAGCCTTTTGCATAGAAGCGACAAGCCAGTTCGATCTGCATGTGGCGCTCACGCTCGCCCGGCCCGAAAGGCAGACTGGCGAGCGCCTCTTCGTCGAGGTTGAGGGTGATGCTCATGTAGGACTTGTCGCCTGCACGGATGAACTCGTTAAGCCGGATGTGCGCAGCGGCACAACTTGAAGCCTGCACCATAGGTTGGGCGTGTCACTGCAACAGGCGAGCATCTTCCCAAGTTTGATTGTCACAATATTTCCCGCAACGCCTTTCCGGTGTGGCTCGCCCGGCACGCGACAACTTGTTCGGGCGTGCCGCAAGCAACGATTTTCCCGCCCTGGTCGCCGGCGTCCGGGCCGAGGTCAATGACCCAATCGGCGGACTTGATCACGTCGAGGTTGTGTTCAATGACGACCAGCGAGTGGCCCGCATTGACGAGGCGTTGAAAGACCTGGAGCAACACCCGCACGTCATCGAAGTGCAACCCGGTGGTGGGTTCGTCGAACAAGAACAACGTAGCAGCCGACGTTAGTCGGCTCTGATCAACTTCGGATTCCGGATTTCGGATTTCGGATTTTGAAATGAGCCGACTTACGTCGGCTGCTACTGGAGAAGAAGTCGCCTCCGCCAAATGCCGCACGAGTTTGAGCCGCTGGCTTTCGCCGCCGGAAAGGGTGTTGATGGGTTGGCCCAGTCTCAGATAACCGAGACCGACTTCCTGCAGTAGCTTCAGGCTTTCCTGCGCGCGTTTGGCGGGCCGCGACTCCGCGAAGCCGGAAAGAAAGTCGATGACTTCATCCACCGTGGCGTCGAGAAGATCGGCGATGCTCCAAGAAGAAGATGAGAGTTGAGGGTTGAGAGTTGAGAGTTGTTTTCTTCGCGAGCGGTTACTCCCGCTTTCGTCTTTCGACCGTTGGCGCTCGACTTTGACTTCGAGAATGTGGGAGCGATAGCGGCGGCCATTGCAATCCGGGCAGCGGATGAATACGTCGCTCAAGAACTGCATCTCGATCTTCTCAAACCCCGCACCGCGACAGCGTTCACACTGGCCGACGCTGGAATTGAAGCTGAACGCGCTGGCGTTGAAACCGCGTTGCCGGGCGACATCCGATTGGGCGAAGACTTCGCGAATGTCGTCGAACGCACCAATATAAACGGCAGGATTCGAGCGCGGCGTTTTGCCCAGAATGGATTGGTCCACCATCACGACCCGGCTCAAGTGTTCTGCGCCCGTGATACGTGATACGTGATGAGTGTTGCGTGTTGCGTCGTCCTCGCTTGCCGCGCCAGAGCCGGGCGAAGGCAGATCTTCGATCCGGTCGGAGGCTTTGACCGTCGCCGATTTCACACTTGGGATTTGGGATTTAAGACTCTCCTGAAGCGCAGGGAAAAGAACTTCGCGGATGAGGGTGCTCTTGCCCGAACCGCTCACGCCTGTGACGCACACGAAGCGGTTGAGCGGAATTTCCACCGAAAGGTTTTGGAGGTTGTGGCGCGTGGCGTTGGTTATCGTTAAGGTAGCAGCCGACGTTAGTCGGCTCTGAACACGTTTGGGTTTTGAAGTGAGCCGACTGACGTCGGCTGCTACAGGGCGTCTTGGTGGAATCTCAATCTGCTTTCGCCTGCTCAAATATTTGCCGGTAAGCGAGTTTTTTGATTTCAGGATTTCCTTGTACGAGCCTTGGAAAACCACTTCGCCGCCCGTCGCGCCGTGACCCGGGCCGAGGTCAACGATCTGGTCGGCCGCGCGCATCACACTGGCTTCGTGTTCGACGACGACGACGGTGTTGCCGGTGTCGCGGAGTTTTTCGAGGATGCGCACGAGGCGGTCGGTGTCGCGCGGATGCAGCCCGACGCTCGGCTCGTCGAGGACAAAGAGGGTGTTGACCAACCGCGTGCCGAGGCAGGTGGTGAGGTTGACGCGCTCGGTTTCGCCGCCGCTCAAGGTTCGCGTCGGACGATCCAGCGTGAGATAGCCGAGGCCGACTTCGTTGAGGTAGGCGAGGCGGGCGCGAACTTCGTTCAGCGCGTGAAAGATTGGGTCGGTTGGTAAAGATCGTGATGCGTGACGCGTGAGGCGTGATTTCGTCAATTCGTCAATCAACGCCTGCGCGTCCCGAATCGGCAGCGCGTAGAAGTCGGCGAGAGTCAATCGTCTAGTCTGATTAGTTTCAGGAGCGCCCCTCACCCCATCCCTCTCCCCATCCGATGGGGAGAGGGTGTCCGCAGGACGGATGAGGGGTTTGGATAGGTTTCCGCAGCGGTCTTGCCCTCTGGCCATCGAAAGAAGATACAGCAACGCGTCTGGTTTCAGCCGTGCTCCGTCGCAGTCCGGGCATTTCGTGTAGGCGCGATACCGCGAGAGCAGCACGCGAACGTGCATCTTGTAGGACTTGGTTTCGAGCCAGCGGAAATAGCCCTTCACGCCGTACCATAAGCGCGGCCAGCGATGATCATCGTCAATGCCGTAATCCTTGTCACCTTCCACAACCCAGTGTTGGTGTTCGGCGGAAAGTTTATTGAACGGAACGTCCATCGACACGCGGCGAATTCTACAGAACTTCTTCAAATCACTTTGACACTCCGCGCCCGTGCCGCTGCGCCAAGGCTTGACCGCGCCTTGCGCCAACGTGAGTGAGCGATCAGGAATCGCGAGGTCGTAGTCGATGCTGATGATGCGGCCAAATCCTTTGCACGCCGGGCACGCGCCGAGCGGATGATTGAAGCTGAACAGGGCGGGAGAAGGTTCGGCGTATTCGATGTCGCAACTCGCGCAGTGGAGGCGGTTGCTGAAGAGTTGAGGGTTGAGAGTTGAGGGTTGAGAGTTTTCCAAAATGCGAATTGCCAGCTTGCCTTTGCCGAAATGGTAGGCTTGCTCACAGGCTTCGACGAAGCGAGCGCGCGCCGGGGGCGAGAGCTTGAGGCGGTCTTGAATGATGGTGAGCGAGGCAACCCGTGAGGCGTGAGGCGTGATGCGTGAGAGCGCTTCGTCGAGGCGGACAACTTCGTCGTTGAGCAAGAGGCGTTGGTAGCCTTGTTTGGAGACCAGGGCGAGCGATTCGTCGAGGGAAAGTTTTTCGGAGAGCGGCAAATCGAAGGTGATGAGGACTTCCTTGCCTACGTAGCCGCCGACGTGAGGAGGCGGACTTTTGCTGATTGTCGCGCCTGATACATTCCGCCTCGTTACCTCGGCGGCTACGAGTTTTTTCCAGATTTGTTGGGGTGAATCTTTCGTTACTGGCTGGCCACAGGCGCGGCAATGGAGTTGCGCGATGTGCGTCCAGAGAATTTTCATGTGGTCACAGATCTCCGTCATCGTGCCGATGGTCGAACGCGTAGTGCGGACGGCGTTGCGCTGTTCAATGGCGATGGCGGGCGGGATGCCGTCGATGCGGTCCACCTGCGGCTTGTCCATGCGATCGAAAAATTGCCGGGCATAAGGCGAGAAGGTTTCAATGTAGCGCCGCTGGCCTTCGGCGTAGAGGGTGTCGAATGCGAGCGAGCTTTTGCCCGAACCGCTCAAGCCCGTGACAGCAATCAGACGACCCAATGGCAGATCGAGGTCAAAGTTTTTGAGATTGTTGTGCCGGACACCGCGCAGACGGATGACCGACGACGAGTTTGATTCAGACATCGCGCGTCAAAAATAAAGCAGGAGATAACGATGTCAAACGCCGGGCTACTTCGTTTCGCTTTCGCCCAGGACCGAGGCGGCTGCGTCCTTGCCGTAAAGACCGCGATTGCTCTGATTAAACTCGAATTTCAAATCGACTTCCAGGTCTTGCAACGTGATGAGTTTCCAGTGTGTCGGGAGAAATGTCGTCTTGCCGGCGCGTTCCGTCTTTTTGAGTTCGTAGGCGAGCAACAAATGAAACGCGTCGCGCGTGACCTTCGGATGGGTGGACGGCGAGTAGTAGAAGGAACGCTGCGTGGTGTTGGCGGTCGCAGCGTTATAAGTCTTCAACTCCAGATAGCACGGCACGTCGCCAAGGATTTCGATGTCGGGATACCCGGTCGCCTGCGCCTCGCCTGTGGTAGTGAGCGGGATGCGGGCCGACAAACCCGCTTCTTGCAGGGCGGCGCGAACGAGCGGTTCGATGTGGTTGCCGGCTTCATTGGCACGAGCGGCGGCAAGGCCATTGGTGCCGGCGCGTTCACCGGCCAAGGCGGCGGCCTGGAGGATTTTCTTTCGCAAGGCGACGTGCGCGGCGTTATTCGTGTCGAATTCGAGAATGCGATGTTGCGTGGTGGCGAGAATGACGTCTTTGAACGGGAGTCTCTTTGCGGGTTTGGTGAGTTCGGCAATGGCGGCAACGGATGATGAGTTGGTGGCGTCGGCTGCCGACATTTTCACTAACGAGACCAGCAGGAGGATGGACAGCAAAACGAGTTGGAGTTCAGCCTTCAGGCTGTTCGGCGACCGGGACACGCTAAAGCGTGAACTCCAACCCCTGCCGCATCGTAACTTCAGGTTCACGGTTTGCGGAACAGCACGATGCGATTGGTGTTCGTGCCCTTTGCCATATTGTCCACGCCCCAGCAGTTGGCGGTCTTCGTAAACTCCTGGTCGTTGATGACCACGAGCACAGGTACAAGTCCGACGGCAACACCGCACGGCAGGACGTGTTCTTCCAGTTTTGTCTTGCCACCGTGAACTTCGCCGACCTCAAACGCGACATGGCCGCCGGGCTTCAAGACGCGGTGGAGTTCGCGGAACACTCCGGTCACCGCCTCCCGCCAGGCGTCGAGCCTCTTGGGGACGGTTAGTTGCACAGACTTGGGATCAATGCCGAGAAACCAGCAACGCAGCCAGTTGTCGTCGGCATATTGCACGACATCGAGAAATGGCGGTGACGTGACGACGAGTAACACTGAGTCATCGGGCAATTCGCGGGTGGCATTCGCGGGCGAGTTCAAAAATCTGGCGTGATCTGCGACGCCGGCGAGCGTGGCGCGGACTTCGGGTGTGCAGTCGCGCAGCAATTGCCTGGACTTTTTCAAAATGAGTTTCGCCACGTCGCGGCGTGGCGGGGTTTGCTTTCGCTTTTCATTGATCCTACGCTGCGAGACGACCGAAACCGCCTGGTTCGGCGGCAACGTGTAAACGGAAAAGAATCCGGGCGAGTGGCCGGTGAGCCGGTTGAGCGCGACCATGCAGAACCAGTCGTCAACGGGGTCGAGGAGCGCGGGCTTTAGCCCGCTCCGCCAAGGTCGCGTGGCCCTGCTCGCTTTCTCCGCGACCGTTGAAATCTCGGATGTTGAAGCGGCGTTAACGCCGCGCTCCGCAGCGCGACGAGCAAGGAAGTATTTCTTCAACGCGCAAATCTCCCGCAGCGTGTCGGGGTGATAGAACACCAACAAGTCTTCCGGCAGTTCAGCGTGGTCGGACATGTCAATTGCACTCAAGCGCGTGGCGATTTCATCGACCGTTGGCGGGCGCAGACGCGGGCGGGCGAATGCGAAGCTCAATGGATTGATATCATTGCCCCAGGGAACGCGACCGAGAAGCGCGGCTTCGAGCGGCGTTGTGCCGCGTCCCATGAACGGATCGTAAACGATGTCGCCCGGTTGAGTCAGCCGCTCGATAAAGAACCGCGGGAGTTGGGGTTTGAAGCAAGCGCGGTAGGAGATTTCGTGCAGCGAACTGGCCTGGCGTTGTTTGGCGGTCCAGTATTCGTTGACGAAGGTGAGCACTTCGCGCGATTCGCCGTCGTTGGTTTTGAACGAGGTCTCGATAGTGCGGGTGGCCTCCCCAAATTCATGGAAGGCGGCCAACTCCTCGCTCAACGGCGGTCTGCGCGTGCGAACGGAGGGCGCAGACGGTTGACCAAAAAGTGGCAGTTCCAAGACTTCGGGTGACATCGTCAAGTTCGTTAGAGGTAGCACAGCATCAATTGAATCCGGCGGCAAGGAGAGAGATTATATTTGGCTTGGTGTCGATGCTTTTTGGGCGACCAAAAATGTAAAAACAGGGCTTGCCAAGCGCAAAAGCCCTGCATACGCTCTGCACTCCTTTTTGGGAAACATCGTTGATGATGGGCGGAAAATCGTGTGGCCGCCGCCGCCACAACAAACAACATTTTTATGGCAGTTAAAATTCGCATGAAGCGGGTCGGAACGAAGAACACCCCGGCTTTCCGCATTGTCGTGGCCGATGGCCGCAGCCCGCGCGATGGCAAGTTCATCGAGGAAATCGGCACCTATCAACCGCGGAAGAAAGGCGAGAACTTTGCGCTGAATCTGGAGCGGGCCAAATATTGGCTCAGCAAAGGGGCACAGCCCAGTGATACCGTGGCCAGCTTCATCAAGAAAGCGAGCAAGGCCGCCGTGGTGCCGGCTTAAGAGGTTGGTTCGCCTTATGCAAGCGTTCCTCGAATACGTCGTCAAAGGTTTGGTGAACCACGCCGACGCGGTGACGGTGACGCCGGTGGAACGCCAGGGGATGACGATTTATGAATTGCGCCTGCACCCAGAGGACGTCGGCAAGGTGATCGGACGGCAAGGCATGACGATCAACGCGATTCGCTCGCTGTTGCTGGCCGGCAGTGCGAAGAAAGGGCTGCGCTGCACGTTGGAGATTGTGGAAGACAGCCCGAAGGGTTGAGCGCGCGTTGGAGTTCAAGCTTCAGCTTGTCAGCGCCCGCTCATACGCTCCGGAGCGGAACAAGCTAAAGCTTGAACTCCAACAGAAGATGAAGATCGATGTGCTCACTTTGTTTCCCGCGATGTTCGCGGGGCCGCTGGATGAAAGCATCGTCAAACGGGCGCGGGACGCGGGTCGGCTGGATTTGGCAGTCCACAATTTGCGGGACTACACCCATGACCGGCACAAGACGGTGGATGACAAACCGTTTGGCGGCGGGCCGGGAATGTTGTTGAAGCCCGAACCGATCTTTGAAGCAGTGGAAAGTTTGAAGCGTGAAAAGACGCGCGTGATATTACACTCGCCGGCCGGCCGGAAGTTCGATCAAGCCGTTGCCCGCGAACTGGCGCAGCAGGAACATCTGTTGCTGATATGCGGCAGCTATGAGGGATTTGATGAACGGGTGCGTGAACATCTGGCGGATGATGAATTGTCCATCGGCGATTACGTACTGACGAACGGCGCGCTGCCGGCGATGGTGATCATCGACGCGGTGACGCGGCTGCTGCCTGGTGTGCTGGGCGATGATGAAAGTTCGGCGGATGAATCGTTCAGCCACGGCTGGCTGGAATATCCGCAGTACACGCGGCCGGCGGAATTTCGCGGGATGAAAGTGCCGGACGTATTGCTCTCTGGTAATCATGCGGAGATTGAGAAGTGGCGGCGCGAACAGGCAAAGCAACGGACGAAAGAACGAAGACCGGATTTGATGAAGTGATGCGTGAAACGTGAAACGGAATTAAGGAACAGATTTCTTTTCACGTTTTACGTTTCACGTTTCAGAAAAACTTTATGAACCAGGCATTACTTGATAAAATTGAATCGGAACAGTTTCGCAAAAACCCGGTTGACTTCGGGGTCGGCGATTCGGTGCGCGTACATACCAAAGTTGTCGAAGGCGACAAGGAGCGAATCCAGATTTTCGCCGGTGTCGTAATTGGCCGTCGCGGTCGGGGGATGAACTCCACATTCACCGTCCGGCGCATCAGCTACGGCGAAGGCGTCGAGAGAATTTTCCCGGTGCATTCGCCGCGCGTGGACAAGGTGGAAGTGGAACGCAAAGGCTCGGTGCGCCGCGCCAAGCTGACCTACTTGCGCAAGCGACTGGGCAAAGGTGCGACATTGGTGAAGGAAAAGGAAGGGCGCGGGGAAAGTGCCGGAGCGAGCGCAGAAAAGAATTGATTCAGGCTGGAGCGTTGACCAACCAGGCCGCCACCTCGGCCGGCGTAACGGCTGTTTCTTCGCGGGTCTTTAGATCCCGAATCTTCGCCACCATGCGACCGTCCGGATCGCGTGCAAGTCTGACCAGGCGCAGAGCTTTCAATTCCTGGGCGCGCTTGAATTGCTTGTCCGGATTAGCGGGCGTCAGCGAATAATCCACGGCGAATCCGGCGGCCCGCAGGTCTTGCACCAGTTTCAGCGATTCAGGCCGGAGGTTCTCATCCTCGATTGTAACAAAAGCGCCCAGGGCCGCGTGAAACTCCGGCAACAGCTTGCGAGCGTGCAGCAATTCCAGCAGAACTACGTCGCCCATGCCGAATCCCAACGCAGGCAGATTGACTTTGCCGCCGCTGATGACCTTGACGAGATTGTCGTAACGACCACCACCGGCGATGGCGCGGAAATCGCCCTGAACATCGAACGCCTCAAAAACGACACCGGTGTAGTAGGCCAGGCCGCGAATGACGTGATAATCCACTTTGACAAAGTCACGCAGTCCACGCGCCGTGAGATTGTTCATGATGGCATCGAGTTCCACGGTCGGTTTGCCGGACTTGATGAACGCGTTCACTTCGTCGATGGAGACGCCAAGGGCCGCCAGCTTGGTGGTGGATTGCGCCGGGTCTTCGCGGTCCAGTTTGTCGATGAGCTGGTAGAATCCGTAAGCTTTGGATTCGTCTTTGCAACGTTCGTTGAAGAATTGCTGCCACGCATTGCGGCTGCTGAGGCGAATCACAAAATCCTTCGGGGTCAGCCCACAGGAACGAAGCGTATCAATCAGCAGGGCGATGAGTTCGGCGTCGGCTGCCGGGTCGCTCTCTCCGACGATGTCGGCATTAAACTGGAAATGTTCGCGCAACCGGCCTTTCTGCTGGCGCTCGTAGCGGAAGAGTTGCGGGATGGCGAACCACTTGATGGGTTTCTTGTAGCTCCGCTCATGGGCGGCGACCATGCGCGCCAGGGTGGGTGTCATTTCCGGGCGCAGTGCCACGTTGCGTCCTCCCTTGTCGCTGAAGTTGTAGAGCTGGCCGACGATTTCATCGCCGCTCTTGGTGGTGAAAAGTTCCAGCGGCTCCAGCGGCGGGCCGTCGTATTCGCGAAAGCCGTAGCGCCGCGCGGTCGCGCGCCACTTTTCAAAAACATATTGGCGGGCGTCCGCGCTCCAGAGGTCGGGGTGCGGGAGCGGTTCGGGATAAAAATCGCGAAAGCCGGGTAAGCGTTCCATAGCCACGAGCCGATGGTAAAAGGCAATGGCCGGAAGTTGAAAGGCAAAATCAACGCTTCTCCAAAATCATTTGGAATTGCGAACTCGCTCAGCCAGCCAGAGCGCGCTGCGGTTGTTGGGAAGGCGAGCCGCCGGTTAATGGGTTATTGCGGCGGCGGCGGGATCTTGAGGACGGCTTCCCGCATTTCCTTGCCAGGTTTGAATTTCACGACCGCACGGCGCGGAATGGGAACATCGGTTTCCGGCGCGTTCGGGTTGCGACCGACGCGAGCCTTGCGGATCTTGACCTCAAACACCCCGAAGTTGCGCAACTCCACCTTCTGCCCCGTGGTCGCGGCTTCGGCGATGTAATCGAGTGTCTTCTGGACCACGTCCAGCACCTGTTGCTGCACCAATCCAGTTTCATTGCTGATGCGTACTACCAAGTCGCGCTTTGTCAGGCTCATACAGGTTTCGGGGTTAAATGTTAATCTCTGGGTAGATTGCTCTTGGGTATAAGCCTCGCTGTGCAAGCGGTCAAGCGGTAATCAATCAAATAATTTGAGCCTTTTTTTTCATCAACGCTCATCCCTCCTCGCAACCAACCGCCTGTCGCAGTTCCGTGAAACCTGCCGAGGCCAATCGTTCACACAAACCAGCGACAATTTCCCTGGCGATACCCGGCCCGCGATAAACCAGACCGGTATAAATCTGAACCAGCGAGGCGCCGGCCGCGATTTTTTCCCACGCTTCCGCCGCCGTGAAAATCCCGCCGACACCGATGAGCGGCAACTTGCCGTGCGTTTGCCGATACAGGTGACGAATCACTTCCGTGCTGCGGGCGCGCAATGGACGCCCGCTCAGGCCGCCCGCTTCGGCGTAAATGCGCTGCAACTTCGCATCGCTGGTTTCAGGTCGAGTGATGGTCGTGTTCGTGGCCACGATCCCCGCAATCTGCCGCGGTCCTACCAGCTCCAGAATCTCATCCATTGCTTCAAAGGAAAGATCGGGAGCAATCTTGATCAGAATCGGCTTGGGAACGCGTGCGGTGGCCGTGGTCCGGCTTTGCGTGGCGTTGACTTCCTGAAGCGCGCTCAAAATTTCATCGAGTGCCGCCTTGTCCTGGAGTTGTCGCAGGTTGGGCGTGTTGGGCGAACTCACATTCACCACAAAAAAGTCACCGTGCGGCCAAAGCACGCGCAACGATCCGGCATAATCTTCCGCCGCTTGGGCGAGCGGAGTGATCTTCGATTTGCCGAGGTTGAGGCCGATCGGATGGTCCGGCCAGCGGTTCGTGGCCCGCCAGTCCGCCAGCTTTCGCGCGATGGCTTGCGCGCCGGCGTTGTTGAAGCCCATGCGATTGACAAGCGCTTCATCGGCGATGGCGCGGAACAGGCGCGGTGCAGGATTGCCCATTTGCGCGTGCCAGGTCACGCCGCCCAATTCGCTGAAGCCAAACCCAAGCGACGACCAAATCGGCACGGCCACGGCATTCTTGTCCATACCCGCTGCCAGCCCGACCGGATTTGGAAATGTCAGACCGAACAGCTCGATCGGCAAATTGGGCGCGCTGAAGAATGAAGCGACTGCATCAGAAACCAGTTCATGCCGGCTCGCCCAAGCCAGCGCGTGCAAAGTGCGATCGTGAACGGATTCGGAATCCTGCGCAAACAAGGCGGGGCGGATTAGACAGCGATAGAGCCAGCTCACGGAGACATTGTTAGCGGAAACCGCTTGGCAGGAAAACAGGAAAGGAGCGGCGCGACTCTTGATCTCGCGCCCAGAATCATTTCGCCGGCGACGCCTGCGTCACACCAGGGATGATGTTCTTCAACGCTTCAGTCGCCGCCGCACGGACGGAATCCTCCCGATCCTCCAGAAGCCGCGTCAGAGCCGGAACGGCAAGTTTGGCGGTTGGGCCAACGTTGCCCAGAGCCCGAGCGGCTTGTTCGCGAACGGGGGCGGACTCGTCATTCAAGGCTTCACTCAATGGTGGCACGGCGGGTTGGGCTTTGTCGTAAAGCTGGGTCAAAACTTTGGCCACGGCCAGACGAACTTCCTGATCCGGGTCTTTAAGCCTTTCGGTCAGCGCGAGAACAGTTTCCTTTTCCCAGGGCCAGATGGCGCCGATCAGTTCAATGGCCAGTCGGCGGAGTGAAGCGTCCTGGTCCTGAATCATTTTCAGCAGCGCGGGAAGTGCATCCTCCGCAGTCACTCCCATCGCGGCGAGGGCTTTGGCGGCCAGCTCGCGGCGGGATTTATCCGGTTGTTTGACGATTTCAATCAGCGCGGGGACGGCTGGTCCGCCAATCTTCGCAAGCGTGTCAACCGTGGAGCCGCGCACGTTCGCGTCCGGGTCATTCAACATCGAGATGAGTTCAGGAACTGCAGCGCCAGCGTCAGACCGGATCAACCCCAAGGCGTAAACTGAGGCGTGACGCGTGGTGGGGGCTTCGTCCTTCAGAGCGCTGACCAGTGTGGAAACGGAATCCTTCCCCACATGGCCCAGAGCAGTCGCCGCTTCCCAAACCACCGTCCGGTCCTTGTCACGCAATGCCCGGCCCAGTGCTGGGATGGCTTCTCCTGCCGGCGGTCCTATAGTGCCCAGCGCCCGCGCCGCAACCGCGCGGACCGTGGGCGCCGAAACCGGCTTGAGCATCTGATAGATCTTCAAGCGCAACCCGGGCGGCAGACGGCGGGCTAGGGGCAAGCAAATCCTGCGAAGCATTGAATCCTTTGCGTTGAGCAAATTCGTCAGGGCCGACAAGCCCTTGGGATCAAGTTCGCGCAGATGTCTGGCCGCTTGATCGCGAACGCGGACGTCCGGGGAATTCAAATCCATGCTCCATTGGCTGACCGACCTGGCCAGGACAGCATCCGAACTGAAGCGCATGAGCAAAATTCCGAACAACGCGCAAACGGTCAGCACGGACAGAAGAATGAAAAGACGTTTTTTCACGGTGCTGGTTTGACCAGATGGAATAGTCGCCCGGAAATGGCGCAGAAGCAACTTCGCACATCTTCTTCCGCACCAAGCCGCGCTGGCGTCCTTTGCGCGATTCTGACTATACGATTTGCCAAAATTATTTTACGGCTTGCCCTCGCCCCTTCCCTCTCCCCATCCGATGGGGATAGGGTGGCCGAAGGCTGGGTGAGGGCTCTGCGAATATTTATCCGAAAATATATTTTGGCAACCTGCTAGGAGCGTTGCGCCGCCGGTTGCTGCAGATCTTCGGGCAATTGTTGTAACGCGCCGTTGACGTGCGCATCGGCGCTGGCCATATTGCGCTTCCATAATTGATGGTAGGTGGCCAGGGCCAGGAGTGGCCAACTGTTTCGATACATGTCGTACTTCAAATAAAACACCCGCGGGAAACCGGTGCCGGTCGTTTCCAGTTCAGTCCACGAACCGTCGTGGTTTTGGGTTTGAATCAGGTATTGAATTCCACGCACCAGACTGGGCCGCTGCGGATCGTCGAACGCGCAGAGGCCCATCACCGCCCAGGCCGTTTGCGAAGCGGTGCTGGGCCCGCTCCCTTTGAAAACCGGATCATCGTAGGTGTTGCAGCGCTCGCCCCAACCGCCGTCTTCGTGCTGGACGCTCTCCAGCCAATCCCGCGCCTTGAGCAGCCACCGCTTCTGCATGTTCATGTTCAACGCGCGCAGGCCGCGCAAGACCTGCCAGGTCCCGTAAATGTAGTTCACGCCCCAACGCCCGTACCACGAGCCGTCTTCCTCCTGATGCTCATGAATAAACTGAATCGCCTTTTTCACCTGTGGATGGTCAAGGCTGTAGTTCTCGTAACCGAGCAGTTCCAGAATGCGCGCGGTGATGTCGGCGCATTCCGGGTCGAGCATGGCGTTGTGATCGGCGAACGGAACTTTTTCCAGGATGCTCTTGGTGCAATCCTTGTCGAACGCCGCCCAACCGCCGTCCTTGCACTGAAAGGTCAGCATCCAGGTCAGACCGCGACGGAAGCAGGCGTCGCGTCGGGCGGGATCGTCCGTGGGCACCTTGCGAAGCGCCAGCAAGACCATTGCGGTGTCGTCCACGTCCGGGTTCCATTTGTTTTCAAATTCAAAGACCCAGCCGCTCGGTTCGACGTTGGCGGGATTCTTGTAATACCAATCGCCGCGAAACCGGATTTCCTTGGTCATGAGCCATTCGCACGCGCGCTTCAGCGCAGGGTGATCGGGAGCCACTCCAGATTCGCTCAGGGCGTTCGCCACAATGGCGGTGTCCCACACCGGGGACAAGCAGGGTTCGATGCGCACAGTGTCGGCCGTTTCATGTTCCAGGTTTTTGAGTTCCTGCTCGACGCGCCGGACCTGGGGGTGATCGTCGGCGTAGCCCAGGACCTTCAGCGCGATGAGCGAATTGAGCATGGCGGGGAAAATGGCGGCCAGCCCATTCGATCCTTCGAAACGTTCGAGCATCCAGCGCTCGGCCTTCTTCAGGGCCAGCTTCCGGAACGGCCGCAGATTGTTATTCTCCACAAATTTGTGCAGCCGGTCGAGCCAGAGGAAGAAATTCCGCCAAGTGATGCGTTCGGGATCGGGCGCCAGGGCCAATCCCCGTTCATCAAGTCCCTTGGGATACAATTCATCCAGGGTGACGGGCGGATCCAGCGGGCGGGTGGGCTTGAAATGGTTGATGATGGAGAGGGGCACGATCATCGACCGGCTCCACGAACTCATCTCGTGGAAGTTCACGTGAAACCATTTGCCGATGAGGATGACCTCGCTGGGAATAGTGGGGACGTAATCCCACGGAAACAGGCCAAGCAACGCCAGGTAAAGTTTTGAGAAGGTGTTCATGCGCGGTACGCCGCCGAGATAAAGCGCCACCTCCCGCGCGCGCAGCATCCGTGGATCAGTCACCCGGACGCCGGCGAGTTTCAGCGCCAGATACGCCTTGATGGTGGCATTGACCTCCGCCGGGCCGCCATAATAAATATTCCAGCCGCCCTCCGGCAGTTGCATGGAAAAGATGTGGTTGATGGCCTTGCGCTGCCATTCCTTGTCCACCTTGCCGTTCCAATGATGATACGCAATGGTGTCGGAGACGATGGTGGAATCCACCATCAGTTCTCCAATCCAAAACCCTTCCGGCTTTTGCTCCTTGAGCAAATAATTCTGCGACCGCCGGATCGCGGTTTCCAGATCGATCAGGGGCCGAAATCCTAAGTCTTGTTGCGCCGGCGCATTCCCCAACCGGCCGTCTTGAGTGGACGTAACCATTACGCCTAATGTGCGAACTGGGTCGCAGCGTGTAAAGTTTTTTATCAGGAGTTCCCTCGGTGCCCGGAACAAGATTGAACTTTGAACGGCCCACGTTGATCGATAAACTCCCGGCATGACTTTCGATTTCGCCAAGTACCACGCGCTGGGCAATGACTACATTGTCATCGATCCGAAGAACCTGCCGGCGCCGCTAACAACCGCACAGGTCAAGCTCATCTGCCATCGCAACTTCGGCGTTGGGTCGGACGGCATCCTGCTCGGTCCACTGCCAGCGGAAGACGCGAAGTGCGCGCTCCGAATTTACAATCCCGACGGCAGCGAAGCGGAAAAGAGCGGCAATGGACTGCGGATATTTTCGCGCTACCTGTGGGACCGCAAACTGGTCGGCGGTGAAGAATTCATCATTCAAACGGCCGGCGGGCGCGTGCGCTCGACGGTCTTCGATGGTGGAAAATCCGTCCGCGTGGACATGGGCAAGGTCAGTTTCTGGAGCGACAAAATCCCCGTGGCCGGCGCGAGGCGCGAAGTGATCAACGAAGACATCATTGTCGGCGGCAGAAGGTTCACGTTCTGCGCAGCCACCATCGGCAATCCCCACTGCGTGTTGCTCCAGCCGGAAATCAGCGCCGACTTGGCGAAGCAATTCGGCCCGTTGCTGGAAACGCACGCCAGTTTTCCAAACCGCACCAACGTGCAGTTCCTCAAAGTGCGTGACCGGCGCAACATTCAGATCGAAATCTGGGAACGCGGCGCAGGTTACACGCTCGCCTCGGGCAGCAGCAGCAGCGCCGCCGCAGCGGTGGCGCACAAACTCGGCCTATGTGACCGCGCAATTTCCGTCCACATGCCCGGAGGCATCATCGCCATCGAGATCGGCGACGATTTTGCGATTCGCATGACGGGCGGCGTGACGAAAGTGTCCGAAGGAATTATTGCCGAGGAAATGTTCAACACTCCCCTGCCCGCTTGATTCGCGGCGGCGATCATTTCGGCAGCCACTTCTCCCAGTTCTTCGCATACACTTCGACGTTCTCCTTCGTGACCGGCACCAGCGGGCTAACGTCTTTCAGGCTGGCCGGATTTTTCTTCAGATGAATCTTGTTGATGAGATGTTCAACCGAGCGGTAACCCCATTCATAGACTTGCTGCGCGAGCAGCAGTTGGACGTGGCCGCTCCGCAGATAGGCCAGTTCCGGCGGCAGAGCATCGACCGAGACGCACTTCACGGTGCCGGGCTGCCACTTGAGCGCGTTGTCGGTGAACAACGGCCAGCCGCCGATCATCGCCCAGCCGTTGATGTCAGGATGCGCTTGCATGACTTGCTCCACTTTCGCGGCGGCGTCCTGCGGGGTTTCCTTATGGTAGAACGTGTCGAGGATTTTGATGCCGGGATATTTCCTGGCCGCGTTCCTGGCCCCTTGCGCCCGCTTCTGAAGGTTCGGCGCATTCTGATTTCCAGCGAGGATGGCGACGACGCCTTTGCCATTCATGATTTTCGCCAACTCATCCATCACTTGTTCGCCGCACTTCACATCATCAACGCCAAAGGTGACAAAACGTTTGCTGGCGGGCGCGTCGGAATCGAACGTGGCCACCGGCACACCGTTTTTCACGGCGGAATTGATGGCGTCGGTGAGCTTGTTGGCGTCGGAACAACTGACGGCGATACCGTCCGCGCCGGCCAGGACGAGTTGCTCGATGGCTTCGGCTTGTTTCTGCGCGTCCTCTTCATTCGGTGTGCGCCAATCGATTTTGATGGCGACGCCGTATTTCTGGCCGAGGTCTTTGGCGGCCTGCTCTGCGCCGACACGTGCGGCCTGGAAGACCGGGTTACCCTGTGACTTGGCGACCAGGCCGAGGGTGTAGGATTCTTTTTGTTCGCCGTGAACGAAGAACGGCAGACCAAAGGCAGCGAGCGTCGTGAGTAAGATGGACGATTTCATGGATGGAGATTAATTGGAGGTTTTGGTTTTAGACAGGACAAATAAGGGGAATGACCTGCCGGCCAAAGCGGCGATAGATTTTGAAATCGCTGTCCGTGGTGATGATGCGGCAGTTGCGGTGGAGCTCCGACATCCGCACCAGGCAGGCATCGGCCAAATCCATGGGCACGTCAGCGTAACGACGCATCAACACGGCAACCGACTCAAATTCGGTTGCCAAATCGAAACCAAGCTGCAAGACGCCGCGTCTCAGAAACAACCAGAGCGAGTCGAGGTCGCCGCCGCGTTGTTGAACCAAGTAGGTCGTTTCAGTCAGTACCGCTTCACAGGTTAGAAACGGACCCCGCAGCGCTGCAAACTGTTCCTTCGCCCAATGGTGATCCTGATCATGAAAGGATAAATAGGCGAAGACCACACCGGTGTCCACTAACACCGCGTTCATCTCCCGATTCCCCTCAAATACTTCCGCGTATTTCGCGCCATATCGCGAGGCGCGCCTTTGATCACGCCACAGACGTCTTGCATTAGGTCGTGAACCGACGAGCCGGACTGTCCATTTCGTTTTCGCTCCAACGCTTCCCGCGCGATGTCCGATTTGGTGCGACCCAGTTTCTTTGCCTCGCGTTCCAACCAATGCCCCAGGCCATCGTCAACCTTGATGGAGATGACTTTCATAGGTCCGCTTATAATACGCTTCTGTCACGAGCGCAATACTGAATTCAATCCTTGAATTTCTGTTTAACTGGCTTTCGTCAGTCGCCGCTTGGCGAGCCAATTGTTAAACTGATCCAGCACGACGGCCAGAATCACCACCGCGCCGATGATGATCTGACTGTAATTCTGGTTGATGCCCAGAATCACGATGCCCGTGCTGATCATTTGAATCACCAGTGCGCCGAGCAACGCCCCCAGCGCCGAGCCTTTGCCGCCGCTCAAACTCGCGCCGCCCACCACCGCCGCCGCGATGACGTTCAGTTCGTAGCCCTGACCGTCGCCGGACGTGGCACCGCCGTAATAGCCAAGTGAAAGTAAAGCGGCGATGCCCGCCGTCAGTCCGGAAAAAATAAACACGCTCAACTTTACCCGTTCGACCCGGATGCCGCTGTAACGACTTGCCTGCTCATTCCCGCCCACGGCGTAAACACGGCGACCCGCCGCCAGCCGCGAAAGATAAATCCCGCCAATGATCGCGACCAAGAGCATTACGCCCAAGGGTACGAGACTCAGACCATCGCCAACCTCCCACCGGATCAGATCGCGGAAGGCTGGTGGAAAACCGCCAACCGATTGTCCCTTGGTGATGACGAAGGCGATGCCGCGAAAAATAGCCATCGTTCCCAACGTGATGATGAAGGGGTGCACCTTGAGCGCGACGATCATCCCGCCGTTGAGAAAACCACAGGCAGTGGCCACTCCGACGCAGACCAGCATCCCAAGCGGCGTGCCAATCCATGCACCCGCTCGTGGGCCATCGGGACCATAACATTGGAGAACCAACGCGCCGAGCACCGAGGCCAGCGCATAAATGGCGCCCACCGAGAGATCAATCCCGCCAGCAATAATGACGAAGGTCGCGCCCACTGCCATGATGGCGATAAAGCTGGTGTCCTTGGCCAGTTGAGCGAGGTTGGCAGCGTTGAGGAATTTGTTTTTTTCGACGAACTCCGGTTCGCGTCCGCCCGCGGCATCGGTTTTGAAAACCCGGACGCGCTCGCCGGCGGCGTTGGTTTCCAATCGCGGCACCTTGACGCTGCCGCCAAAAATGGTCAGCAACAGGCCCAGGACGATAATCACAATCAGCAAGCCGCCTTCCTGCAATCGCAATCCCGGCAGGCGCGCCGGTCGGGTGTGGGTGGGCGAACTCATGTGCTTCAGAGCGACACTAACAAAAGCAACCGTGCCGAGGCAAGCAACGGAAGGCGCGCTGGAAACATCTGGCCGAGGATCGCGAAAAAATTTGGTTGGCACAATCGAGCGAGCGGGTATTTTATGAGAGTTCTGGGAACTTGAGTGTTCGGCGGTTCTTCGACCGCGACACAGGACCCTGACCCAATCCTCGGCCGGGCTAAATTGGCATCAGGCACGGTCTTTCGCCGACCAGCCGTCGAAGGTGAAGATGCCGCGCGTGACGGCGTGGTTGGAACAGTATGGGAAAATTTTTTAGGCAACTTTTATATGGATTGCGGTTTCGCCTGTTAGTGCTGGTGATTCTCGCGTGCGCACCCTTGGTGGGGCTGACGTTGCATACGGCGTGGGACGACCGCCGGCGGCAGGTGGCAGATTGGCAGCAGCGCTCGAAGGAGATGGTGCAACTGGCCGGTCGGGAGGAGGAGAAGGTCATCGGGCAGACGCGCCAACTGTTGTTCGCCGTCGCGGAATCTTCCCAGGTGCGTTCGGGCAATCACAAAGAGTGCAAGAAATATCTGGATCAACTGTTCGAGAGTTACCCGCGTTATGCCAATCTGGGTGTGATCAAGACCAATGGCGATTTTCTCGCCAGCGCCCTCCCGGCGGCCGAACCCGTCCAGCCGGCGGACCTTCAGTTTTTCCGCCGCGTGCTCAAAACTCGCGCCTTTGCGATTGGCGATTTTCCGGTCGGCCACACCAACAGCAAGGCGACGGTCAACTTTGGCTGTCCGCTCTTTGATCAGTCCGGGCAGATTCAGGCCGTGGTTTTTGCCGCGCTGGATCTGGCTTGGTTCAATCGTTACGAATCTGAATTGCAGGCGCAGTTGCCCAAAGATGCGACGTGGACCCAGATCGACCAAAGAGGGACGATTCTCGTTCGAAATCCGGCGCCAGAAAAATGGATTGGTCAGCCTTTGCCACAGAAGGGGCTCATGCAAACCGTTTCTAGTGAGACCAACGGCGTGGTGGAGGCCTTGGATCTTGATGGTGTTCCCTCTTTTTACGGGTTTACCTCCATGCACAGCCAGCTTTTTCCGGGTGACGTCGTCACCTTGTTAGGTATTCCCAAGCAAGTTCTCTTTGCGGGAGTGGAGCGTATGCTTGCGCGCAACCTGGCCGGTGTGGCGTTGGTGGGTGCCTTGGCGCTTGTGCTTGGTTGGGCCGCCAGCAACCTGCTGGTCCTGCGACAGGTCAGAGCATTGGTGAATTCCAGCGCGCGGCTGGCCTCCGGCGATCTGAGCGCCCGCACGGGTCTGCCGCAGCGAGGGGATGAACTGGGGCGATTAACCGGCGCCTTTGACCAGATGGCGCAATCGTTGGAGCAACGCGACCTGAAACACCAGCAGGCTGAGAAAGCGCTGATGGCTTCCGAAATGCGATATCACCGCCTGTTTGACACAGCCCAGGACGGCATTTTGATTCTCGACGCGGCAACGGGGCGAATCGACGATGTGAACTCGTCCGTGACGGAGATGTTGGGCTATGCGCGCGATACTCTCATCGGGAACAAGCTTTGGGAAATCAGCCCATTCAAAGAGATCGAAGCATTTAAGTCTGCATTTGCTGAATTGGAGAGGCAAGACTGTGTCCGGCTTGACGATCTGTCGCTCATGACCATTGACGGTGGGTCAATTCACGTGGAGTTTGTCAGCAACGTCTATCAGATCAACGGTGGAAGGGTTGTTCAATGCAACATCCGCAACATCAGCAAACGGCGGCGGGCGGAGGGAAGGCTCCAGGAATATAGTCGTAAACTTCAGGTGCTTTCCCGCCGGTTGGTGGAAGTGCAGGAGACGGAACGCCGGCACATTGCCCTTGAACTCCACGACGAAATTGGCCAGGCCCTGACGGTCGCCGAGCTGAACCTGCAAGCAATGCTCGAGTCGCCCGGCACCGAAGCTCTGTTGCCGCGCTTGAAAGAGAGTCTCGAAGTCGTGGAGCGCGTGCTGGAACAGGTGCACGATCTCGCGTTGAATCTGCGGCCGTCCATGCTCGACGATCTCGGCTTGGAACCGGCGTTGCTTTGGTTGACGAACCGACAGGCGGAGTTGACCGGCTTGCAGGCGGAATTTGAAGCAGACGCCCTGGAGCAGCGCTTGGATCCCGTCATCGAAACCGAGTGCTTTCGGGTCGCGCAAGAAGCGTTGACGAACGTGGTGCGGCACGCCCAGGCGCGCACCGTCAACGTGGATTTGCGCACAGCCAATGGGCACCTCCATCTGCGCGTGCGCGACGACGGCCGAGGGTTTGATGTGACCACGGTTTTGGACCGGGCCGTGCGCGGTGTGAGTCTGGGCTTGTTGAGCATGGAAGAGCGCGCCGCGCGGGCGGGCGGTGGACTGGAATACAATTCCGATCCGGGCCAAGGCACCGAGGTCCACGCCTGGTTCCCGTTGCGGTGGCAGACGCCGCCATCCTGAATCAAAGCTGATGAATGCTCCTGAAAAATCCATGCGCGTCATCCTGGCGGATGACCACACCCTTGTGCGCGCAGGCATTCGTGCCCTGCTGGAGAAGTTCCCGGTCGTGGAAGTGGTGGGCGAGGCCGGCAATGGCCGCGCGGTCCTGGACCTGGTCAAAGCGCACCGACCCGATGTGGTGTTGATGGACATTGCCATGCCCGGCCTCAATGGTCTGGAAGCCACCGCGCGGCTGGCCAAGGAATTTCCGGAAGTGCGGGTCATCATCCTCTCCATGCATCAGAATGAAGAATACTACTGGCGGGCGCTCAACGCGGGCGCGTCCGGCTACCTGCTGAAGAAAGCCGCCACCGCCGAATTGGAAACGGCCCTGCACCGCGTCGTCCACGGAGAAATCTATCTCAGCCGGGAAATCTCCACGCGGCTGCTCAGGAAGTTTCCTCAGCACGGGATCGCCGATCGCAAAAGCCCGCTCGAGCAATTGACGAGCCGGCAGCGCGAGGTCCTTCAACTGATCGCGGAAGGCCAGAACACCAAGGAAATCGGTGACATTCTCAAGATCAGTCCCAAGACGGTCGAATACCATCGCATGAAGTTGATGAATTGCTTGAGTGTTTACGACATACCGGGTCTCGTGCGATTCGCCTTGCGCGTGGGATTGATTTCGCAGGAAGGCTGAGTCGCACTCCGTTGTCCGGCGGCGACCGCCCGCATCCACTGAAATGTCTTTCCATGTTCATGCGCCGGAATTCCGAAATCCGAAGGCCGAAACGGGCTTGTGCCTCCCGGTGGCTTAATTGTTCCAAGGCCAACCGCCGGAGTGGAAGAGTTCGGGCTTTGGGCTTCGGATTTCGAGTCTCGGATTTCATTTCATGGCCGCTGGCAATCGCGCCGCGAGAGCGTGGTCTGAACTCAGGATAGATATTATCCCGGGTAACCCCCCCCACCTCCTTGTGAAGGTATCATTGTCGCTCTCGTGCGCGATAATAGCGGGCCGGAAAGGCCGCCGCGCTGTAATCCACAAACTCAATCGAACCACGGTCCCCCACCCCCACACTGCTGATGACTGACCAATCCGAGAAATTTTGCGTCGCCAGGATATCGTATAAATGGCCGGGCTGCCCGGTCACGGTCAGAACCACCTGCATGGCCGGGTTGACCCGGATTTGCAGTTTGGGAAGTCCCGGCAACACTTCGCTCAGACGGTAAAAGCGCGCCGGAAAGTTCACGGCATTCGTATCAACGAACTGAAACGAGCCGCTGGCATCCACAGTTCCAGTGCCAATAACGCTCCAGTGCTTAAACAACCACGTCGCTTGGATATCATACCTGTGGCCGACCTGGCCGATCGCCGTCAGCAGGGCATGCTTGTTGGGGAGGATGTTGAGCTGCAACTTTGTGGTGACCACCTCGATCAGGCGATACGACAAGGCCGGCAGGATCGCGGCATTGACATCAGTGAACTCCGTCGTGCCGCTGCCGTCAAGTGTCACCGTGCCGATGGTAACCCAGCCACCAACAAGTCGGTCCGCCTGGATCTGATACGTGTGGCCGATCACGCCGGTCACTTGCAAAACCACCTGCCCGTCCAAGAGAGTGCGAAGAATGTTTACGACCGGAACCGATGTGACTGGAACTGTATAACTCGCCTCATTCGAATAATCGCTTTCCAAACCGGCGCCGTTGTAAGTTGTGGCGGCGAAGAAGTAGGTCACTCCTTCCACGAGGCCGGAGATGGTGGCCGTCGTTGCATTGCCGACCGAAACCAGGTTGGTGTAGGCACGGCTTGCCACGCCATAATAGATCTTGTAACCCGCAACGCCGGCGTCGGTGCTTGCGTCCCAAGCCAGAGTCACACTCCGCCCTGGTTGAATGGTTGCACTCAGCGCCTCACCCGGCGCGCTGAGCGCAGCCAGCAAGGGGATTACGCTCAGAAGCTTCATCCGTCCCATGAATCTGAAAAGTCGGTCCAAGACACCCTCTGCGCGGCGTGGTTGGAGTTCGCCGGAGCCTGGGCGCGCGCGAAAGGGCGGGCGCGGCCGGACCGCTGCACCATCAGGATTGGACACGGACGCTCGTGCCCGATTTACTTCTTGTCCGCAAGAAAAACGCATCGCGTGTTTTTACCCTCCGCGAGTTGCGGCCGCGACTAGGTCATTCCTCGGCGGCGCTAGGAGATTCCTTGGTGCCGGGTTGTTGCACGGGGCAGGAAGCCTGTTCCATTGCCATGGCATTCATGGAGTTCTCCCAGTCGGCTGCGGGGGCGTGTGTTCCGGCTCCACGTTTTTGTCGCGGACCTCAACGAGCTCCCTTTGGACAAGGCCCGCGAGGGTGTTTGTGCAGGAGTAATCCGAAGCCGCCAACGAGGAACTGCAAGCTTCCAACAAAGAGGTGCAGTCGGCGAACGAGAAGCTGCAAAGCATAAATGAAGAATTGGAGTCCACCAACAAAGAGTTGATGTCCGTCAACGACGAGGTGGCCAGTCGCAACTCCGAACTCAACCGTCATAACAGCGATCTGAACAACCTCCACCTCAGCGTCGCAATGCCCATGTTGTCGCTCCGGCACGACCTGACCATCGTGCGCAACGCGACCCAACGGATGGGGGCAGGTCGGTTTTGAGTCGGAACCCGGCAAAGCGAGCACATTTTGGATCGAGTGGCCGGAGAGTAAAGAAGCGTGACACGCTCCCTTTTCGGGAACACACTGAAGCAGTATGGTGGCTGTAGAGCACGGCATTTCAAAATCTAAGAACGGTAGCTGTTGAAACCTTAAAAACATGAGCCAACCGATCTTGCTGGTGGAGGATGACGAGAACGACGTGACGTTCATGAAAATGGCGTTCAAGAAGGCCGGCGTGGACCTCCCGATGCACGTCGCGACCCATGGCCAGGAGGCTTTGGATTATTTCCAAGGAAGGGGAAGGTTTGCCAAGCGCGAAGACTTTCCCCTGCCTTGCCTGGTTTTGCTCGACTTGAAACTGCCGTTTGTGATGGGCCTGGGCCTGCTGAGGTGGATCCGCGAACAGCCTGAACTGGAATCGACCGTCGTAATTATTCTGAGCGCTTCCAGCGACGATCAGGACGTCCAGACCGCCTACGAGTTGGGAGCCAATGCCTATCTGGTCAAACCGGCTGACTTGGAAAAACTCTACCTTATGGCCCACGCCATCAAAGATTTTTGGCTGACCTACAATCGGCCGGTGTCCAACCGCGCCGCAGTAAAGCCCTGACGGTCGCAGAGCTTGTCTGCGTTTCCCAGGTGTCTGATAGAATCTGAAGTCCACAAGGTCCCGGTGCCATCATCCGGGATCAAAAGAAAGATAACGAAATTTGGGCTATGCACTTGATGCCCCTGGATTCAAACAGGGACAACCTAAAGGTTGAACTCCAACGAAAACGGCCCGCGCGCGGCGTTGGAGTTCACGCTTTAGCGTGTCCGATGGGCCAAGGGGAATCAGGTGCATAGCCCTAAAAGAAGTTTTGCGACAACCGGATTCGGCAAGGCCTCTGCCCGGCCAGGCTATCGGAACCGCACGGTGACCGGCTTGAGCACCACTTCCGATCCTTCGCGCGCCGCCTCCACGACTAGGGATTCGCCATGCATGGCCACTAATTTGCGGGCCCAATCCACCATGCGCGAGATTTGTGCGTCGTCATGGCCCGGGTCGTGATGAAACAAGAAAAGCTTTTTGACGCCAGCCACCAGTGCCAACGTGACAACGTCGTCCAGGCAGCCATGTCCCCAGCCGACGTGACTCTTGTATTCGGCGTCATCGTATTGCGAGTCAATGATGAGAACGTCGGTCGCTTTGATGAATTCAACCAGTTTTTCATCCTGCTTGCGGGCATAGGTCAGCGATTCAGAAAAAGTTGTGTCGGTGGCATCGGGCGAGCCACGCAGGCGCGCATAAGGTTCATTATCGGGCAGATAAACCACCGAACCACAACTGGTGAACAGCCGGTAGCCCACGCAAATGCCGGGGTGGTTGGCAAAGGAGGCCTTCACCCGCACCTTGCCGATGTGGAAATCCAAGTCCTGAATCTCTTCCACGGAGATGTGCCCGGGCATTTGTCTCATGCTGACGGGAAAGTAAGGGCTTTCCATCTGCGACGACAGCGTCGCCTGCAACCCTTCGCTCGAACCTTCAAAGCCACGAATCCGCAGATTATTTTTCGGGTTGTAAGCGGGAATGAAAAATGGAAAACCCTGGATGTGGTCCCAATGCGTGTGTGAAATCAGCAACGTGGCATTGATGGGTTGATTCTTGAATTCGTTCATCAGCGCCAGACCCAACGGTCGAATCCCCGAACCAGCATCGAGGATGATGATCTCGCCATCCGCGCGCACCTCCACACACGACGTGTTGCCGCCATAAAGAACCGTGCTTTCCCCAGGCGTGGGAATCGAACCGCGCACGCCCCAAAATTTTACTTTGGTCGGCTGATTGTGAGAACTTGGAGACGAATGAAGCTTGAGCGGTGCGAGCGGATCGCGCGACTGGGGGGATGTCTTTGGGTTGGGGGCTGGCGCGCCTGCTGGTCGTTTGGGCAAAGCGAGACGCTTCAGGAGTCTTGCCAGTTCCATGCGCTGGACTGGTTTGACCAGATATTCATCCGCACCCGCTTCCAATGCATTGAGCCGGTCGCCGGGATAACCGCGGCCACTGGAAATAATGATTTTGGTTTGCGCCAGTTGCGGTTGCTGATGGACGAGCCGGCATAATCGAAACCCGTTGCAACGCGGCATCAGCAGGTCGCAAATAACCAGTTCGGGACGATGTTGACGGATCAATTTAAAGCCCGCTTCACCTTCATCAGACTCAAGCACATGCCAGCCGTCGCCCGTAAGCCAGGTGCGTAGCGTCGTCCGAAAATCCCGGTCTTCGTCAATCAATAAAACGCTTTTCACAATCTAAACCGGACCCACTCTTTCCGATTTAATTGAAAAAACAAGCGTTGTGTTTGCTGGATGCCGGATCGACTGGGATGGATTTCAGTCACGCATGATCGCTGTTCAATTCATCCTTGCCCACCTGCCGAAGGCGAAGGACGCCGGTAGCGGGGATTGAACCGCGACAACTCAAAAGAAAAATGGCGGGCAATTACTTGCCCGCCATTAGAATCAATCTCGCAGCGATTTGATTGACGTTTACGGTTCGGCCACAACCCGCAGAAACGCAGTCTGAGGTGCGGCAGCAATGTCCAGTGTTTTCTGAATCGTCCCGTTCACACCGGGGATGTCCTGCTTCAAGGTCTGCCAGTTGAAAAGCGGGGCCGTTAGGTCTGTACTGCCAACAATCTTGTAGTTCTTATCGGCCGACGCAGTCCATTGAACCTGGACGCTCGTGTTGCTCAGTGCCGAGATATTTATGTTTAGTGGCACATACGGCGTGAGCGTCTCACCCATGGCCCACTTTGCGGCACGCACGAAAATCACGCGGCCAAGGTCAGTCAGCGCATTAAAGTCCCGGCGGGCGCTGTTGCTACCTTCTTCGTTCACGAACATGTGAACCAAGCGGATCAGATTGGTTTCGGCGTAACCCAAGTTTATATTGGTGGCGAGCAGGCCACCAGCGTCATTGACGGCGAAACACGCCAGGGTCGGGTCTTCATCCAGAACGCCCAAGATCGTTGTCCCCGCTGCGGCGTTAGCGACTAGTTGAAGGGGCCAGCGGAATGTGTAGTTGTCCCTGCCGCCAACTGGAATGTACTTGGTCTCTTCTGGATATTTGTCACGCCAGATCTTGACCCGCCCCTGCGCATCGAGGGGAATGCCCTGCATGATCGGATGGTTGGGGGCAAGAACCTTCATGTACTTGTTGGTGGTTTGCGCCTGGGTGCGATCGCTACTTTGCGACCCGTTTTCGTACATGTGGATGCTGCCCGGCCTGTCGGCCCGGTTACCCAGCACCACGTGTTCTCCCACCATCATCGGGATGCCGTTGGTTTGGGTGGGGGGCGGTGCGTCGCCCGAGCCGCCGCTGCCCGACACGATGAACAGCATAACAGCGGAATTTGGATCGATTGGATTGAACCACGTCTCTGCAGTGGGTGGAAGGGTACACCACGCTGCAGCCGCGCCAGTGTTATCCAGCAACTGATCCAAGACGAGGCGACAGGTATAGCCATGGTCGCAGAGCAGGTTTAACATATGTACATCGCCCGGCGTGACCATGCCAGAACCTTTCTCATCAGCGTAGTAGGAAGTTCCGGCCGCTGTGTCTTGTCCGGCACGCGTGCTGATCAGGATCACGCCATTGGTGATGGCCTTCGTCTCGAACTGTGAACTAACCGTTACCGCCAGTGCCATTGCACTGACCCATAAGAACTTGTGTTTCATACGAATTTTTCTGGGGTTGATGGTTGATGTTTCTCGTTTAATTGGCTGTAGATTCTTTATGCAAGTTCGCGCGCCTAAACGCAAGTACTTTTTTCTGAACCGGTAAACTCATCTCACTTGGGCGCACTCGTCCGCTCCTGCACCCAGGCGATGTCACGATTGCTGGCTTGAACAAGCCCGTATCTGAACCTCCCCGTGTAGGTCGTCCGCATCAAACCCGTGACCGTGCGCCCGTCCTTCCATGACCTGATCTCGGAATGTCCATCGGCAAAACTGAACCCGCAACCACCCCCATGATACGTGGCAGGACCATCCTGCCAGATGAAAGGAGAGTGCCCGGGCAAACCCATGAGCACGGCGAACGCCGCATCGTTCACGCTGTCAGGGTTTTCGTCGATGATCACCCACAACGACGACGGCGCCGGAGCAGTCATGTCTGAGGTCTTCTCGTAAAACCGCCAGGGCGGTGAAGGCGTCCATTGGTTGAACGATACGTTCTGAACAGAAGTCCTGAACATCTGGCTCATGGAAATGCTTCGTACCCGCGGCGAACCTTTTTTCCCAGCAGTCAGGCTTTGGTCGGCAGGACATTTGTAAACGCCAATATTCTTCACATAGGTAGCCAATAATCCTTGATTCAAGATATTAACATTAGTGTTATCGGGACTGACGGCGCCGTCGTAATCAAGCCAGCCGCCAACCCAGTCAAAGGAGTTCGCAACCTTTCCTTGATAATCATCGGCGTACATCAACCAACCGATGAGAAGTTGCCTGCCATTGCTCATGCAACTCAAGGCTTGGGCCTTGCTCTTCGCCCTCGTCAACGCGGGCAACAGCAACCCAGCCAGGATAGCGATAATGGCAATCACCACCAGCAGTTCAATCAACGTGAAAGCACGAGCCCGGGAAGCGCAGGGCGACGTCTTGGATTCAGGGTAGCCAATGCTGCTCATAATTTCTTAGCCAGCCGAACACCTACGCATTTACTGGGTTTAATGGGTTTGCTGCGTTTACGTTAACAGCAAGTTCATTTCCCGACAAGATTTTTTTGGATAGTTGCCGTCGATAGAAGAGAACCCAGCATCTTGCTGGCGGGGCGGCGACGGCGAATCGGTCACGGAGATACGGGTACCGCCGGTGAAGGCGTCTCCAGCCATTTGAAATTGAATTGATAATGCTGCCGGCTGCTGATGAGGTGAATCACTCCGTTGCGGGCCTGCACCGCGTCCAGATAACCCTTGGGTTCTGCGTTGCTGAAACTCATCGTAAACAGTTCGCCGTCGGTGGTTTCAACCGAGTGGCCAAGCCCGTCGTCCGAGACCAATCGTTTGAAAGGCCAGGTGGCCCCATCGTCATAAGAAATCGAGGCAAACAACCCGGAAACCGTGCGCGTCCCTCCGAGGAGGTTTGTGATGGTCATGTTCACACAAAAGGAGGCGAGGAACAACGGACCTTCTTTCAAGCGCAGCAGCTTCACGCGCTGACCACCCCCGATCGGCTGAAAAACACTCGCGCTGTAGGTCCAGTTGGTGCCTTGGTCGGACGAAATGCTTTTGGGCATCATGCCGTTGATGGTGTCACCGCGACCGAACGCCAGCCATCCACCATTGGTCATTTCCGCCACATTGCCATGAATCCCGGCGAGCCAGGCACCGACGCCGCTGTTCGTAAAACTGGGTTTGGGCCGGCCCGCCCCTGGATCGTTCCAAGTGAGCATTCCGTCATTGCTGACATGGACGGCCGTCCCACCATTGCCGGTACTCACGGCATCCGCCGTCAAGACGACGGCCCCACTACTGATGCGAAACACCGAAGGCACCAGTTGATGCCGCACGTTGTGCTCCGGCAGGATCAGGCGCGGTTTCGACCACGAGACGCCGTTATTGGTTGAAGAACGCAGCAACACGGCCAGCGGTCCCCAGGTGGCGGCAGTGGAAACGCCGTTGAAGTGGTGAATCGTGCCGTTGGCATCCGTGTAAAGCGCCGGAGCATGGTCATTGCGATCCGGCAAATCGTAGAGCGACGATGCTGTCTCCCAGTTGGTTTGCCCGTAGCGCAGACGACTCGCCGCCAATGCGAGTTCGCGTCCAGTCTCGGATACGGTCGTGTACCAAATCGCCAGCAGATCGCCATTGGGGCACTGGGTGATGCTCGGATCGTGATTATGTCCAGAGTAAACCGGTCCGACTGAGTTGGCGGGGATGTTCACGTATCGGTTGGGGCCTTTGAAGAATGGAAACAAAGGGTTGGGTCCGGTTTCGATGTCCGCTGGAATCGTCTGGTTCACGTTGGTCTGGTAAGGTTCAGGTGGCGATTCCGGAAGTGGTGGCGTCGCAGGGAGATCCGCCATGACAACGCGAAAGCCGATGTACCAACTCTTGTCCTCCGGCAAGGCCCCCATTCGGTTCTCTGAGCGGAGATGAAAAGCGAAGGTCGAGTGGCTGCCGCCGCGTGTGACCTTGGCCAGCGCATCCGCCCGGCCGACCGGGTCTGTCTGCGCCTCGGCGACATACGGGCCATACCAGTCATGACACCATTCCTCCACGTTGCCATGCATGTCGTACAATCCCCAGGGATTCGGCGGCGTCTGGCCCACAACCAGTGACTGCACGTCTCCCGGGTTCGGTCGATTTGGGTCGGGATACCAGCAATTGGTTGGGTTCTTCTGGTATTGCGCGGGCAACGTGTCACCCGTGGAGAAGTGAGTTGTCGTCGCGGCGCGACAGGCAAATTCCCATTCGGCCTCGGTCGGCAGGCGATAGGACTTTCCTTCTCGAACCGAAAGCCAGTCGCAAAAGGCCTTGGCCTCTTCCCAACTCACGAAAACGACAGCCTCGTTGTCGTTGGTGGAAAAGCCCAGTTTGCCGCGCAACGCGTGGTGGCTTGGATCGAACTGTTCAAACTCGGCATTCGAAACTTCATAGACGCCAAGGAAGAAGGGCCGTGTGATCGTGACTTGATGGGCCGGCTTCTCATCGTAATCGCCGTAGTCCGGAAACCATTGACCGACATTTGTGATCTGGCTTGGCAGCTTGTCCGTCTGCCAATAACCCATGGTGGAAGACCCGGACGGAATCTGGACGAACTTCATCCCGATTGAATTAGTGAATCCCGGCAATGGCGATTGGAGCAAACGGAAAAACCCTGCGTCGTCCGCCGGCGTCACCATCACCTGACAAGTGCCAAAGTTCACGCTCAACTGGTTGGTCACCTCTGTCCAAGGCAAGGCCGTGGAAAGGTCTGGACGAAATTGTAGTTTGAATACTCCGTTGGACGCCGGCCACGAAATGATCGCAGTTCCGTTCGAATCCGTAATCGTAAGTCTGGGTGGCGATTGCGCCGGGCTGCAGGCGGGGGTGAACCTGATTGCCAATACCGACAACGTGATGACCTTGGCGAACTGCATTGGCCGCTTTCCATTTCGGAAAATGTTCATGGGTCCTCAAGACGTCGCGCAGCGCCGCATCCCGTTCCGGCCAAATCCAAAGCGTGACGAATATTTGCTCTTCCCGGAGGCAAGAGGCGCTCGGCCCGGTGCCGTCAGGGAAATCGTTTCAAGGGAAACGCACAAACGCGCCAGGCACGCTGCGGCATTTTTGTTTCGGTGAGACGTTTGCTGCCGGAAGCCGATCAGCAGTGTAACCAACTTTACCTCCTGGCGGTAGTTCGGTCCTGGGTCCAAACGAGGTCTTGTCCACCCTGAACCGTGCCGAAATTGAACCCGCTGGTGTACGTTGTCAACATGGGCTTCTTATAGCTCGTTGGTTCCTTCCACTTCTTGATTTCGGAGTGACCGTCGCCAAAACTGAAACCGCAAGCGCCCGCATGAGTAGTGGCGGGACCATCTTGCCAGGTTCTCTGCGGGGGCATTTTTACGGCCATCCCTGCGTCATTCACGCTGTCTGGATTTTCGTCGATGATCACCCACACGAGGGCAGGCCCCGGCACAACCATGGCTGTAGTTTTCGGGTAGTGTCGCCAAGGTGGTGACGTGGTGTGTTGACCGTAATTTATATTCTGAAAATCTGACCTGAACATCTGGCTCATCGAAATGCTGCGCACGCGTGGCAAACCCTTCTTTCCCAAACTCCGGCTTTGGTCGGCGGGGCATTTATAAACGGAGAGGTTTTTGAAATAGGGCGTCACCAAACCCGCCTGCAGGATATTGAGATTAGTGTTATCGGTACTGCCGTCGTAAGTGAGCCAACCTCCCACCCAATCATAATAATTGGCGACCTCATCTTTATAGTCGCCCGCATACATTATCCAGCCGATGAGAATCTGTCGGCCATTGCTCATACATTGGACGGCCTGCGCCTTTACCTTGGCCTTGGCCAAGGCCGGCAATAGGAGTCCCGCCAGGATGGCAATGATGGCGATGACCACCAACAGTTCGATCAAGGTGAAGCCCCGTCGCCGGGCGGAAACTGGTTCAATATTCATATCAAGGTCTTTATAGTTTGCTTTGTAATTCACCCGCAAGTCCTCTTACCGCTAATCTTCGCAAACTTTAGCAGCTAGAGTATTCGGAGGCAAGAAATTTTATGACGATGGGGTGGCGACCAAAGCGTATTCGAGAATCGGATTCTGCTCAGTAGTATGACTTTCCCAGCCCATCGTAATTGGTTGCGGCCTGATCACCTTCGTGCTGTTGCTGCCCAATCACCGATTGCCCATTTCTTCTCCGCCTCACTTGATCTTGCCGCGCATCTGGTAGAGCCAGACCAAGGCGGTGTTCATCATCTGTTCGCCCGCGCCGACGGCCACGGGCGACACGGTGCTGTCCGCCCCGTAACCGCCTTCAGCCACCGCCTCAATTGTCGGGAAATATTGATGGTATCCGTTGCAGTAGCCGAGGAAGAAAAGTTGTTTCACCCGCGCCCGCTCCTTCAACCGAATCGAATGGTTGCTGAAAAATTCCCCGGAACAGCCGACAAGGGCGATTTCGCCGTTGAGCAACGCCACCGTCAACCGCGGGCGGACGCCATCCGCATATTCATCCATAAAATTGGGAATCAACTCGGGGAAGAACGCCTTGGCAAAAGCGCCGGCCAGCAGCGGGTTTTTGAAATCGGTGCGGGAACTGAACTTGAAGCGGTCCTCCTTCACCTGCCATGACGGTTCGGTGACCTCCTTCGTGGTCAGACTGGAGGCGAGTTTGATGGCCTCCCGTCCCAGCGCAGCGCCGTAGGCTTTGTAATCGGCGTTGTTGCCCCGATTGGCCGACTGATCGCCGGCCGCGCCTTGCATGAAAATGGCGCTGACGTTCATCTCCTGCTCAATCGTCGCCTTCATCGCGCCGACATAGTCCGCAGAAAACTTCAAAATGGACGCATCGATCGACGTTGGATGCGCCGTGAAGTTGACGAGAACGGCGATTGGTTTACCGGAGAAATCGTCAAAACGCATCACGGCTAATTCACGATCACTCGGCTTTGGTTCGATCTTCGTATGACGATTGCGATTGAAGCCTTCGAGTTGGACCGAGCCAGTCGCCATCTTCGCGGGGGTGAGTTTCGAATTCGCTTCGAGGATGGCGCCGACAATGCCGTCTTCCATTTCTTTGTAATAGCGGATCGCGGCGTCGAATCTCCCCTGCCCTTTGCCCGGTTCGTCCGTGAGTTCCAGCACCGGCCCGTGATGCGTGTGCGAGCCGGCGATGAAGGAATACTCGATCCCGGCTTCGGCCTTGATACGTTCCCGGATGGTTTGCAGCGATTTTTCCGCCGGCGACCGTCCGAGATCAAGCCCGACGATGGCGACTTTGTTGCTGCCCGCTTGAATGACCAGCGCAGCGGCATAAAGCGGATCTAGCACGCCCGTGGAAAGAGCGTCGTGGCGGGCGCCGTAACCCCACATCGGCACGGCTTCCTTGGGTGTGAGGTCGTGTTTTCCGGCGCCGACTTTGAATATCGGCGCAGGCGCGTCGGCCCAAGCGAGGTTTGAAACAATGAAGCAGGCCGTTAATAGCAATCGTGAGATGAATTTGCAATTTGGTGTCATAATGACAATTTCCGTTTCGGGCCAAAGGCATTGAGGTAGGAATGTCTCTGACGTTTCGACAACGCTAGGGTGGTTGGTTTGGGCTTTCAAGAACTAAGTTGACGCTGCATGTTTCTCGAATGAATGGAGTACCCGTAGTTACGACCTGAACTCGCGCGCGTTTGGCTCAGTTCCGTCGGGCGGGAGTGACGCATGGCAACCGTTGCTCTGGCGAACCGGGTGGCGACTGCGGGATCCTGACGAGCGGCGGGATTAACCACGTGATGTGGAAGTCAAAATTAGGCTTGCTAAAATATTTTATCAGTAAAGCCTTGGCGTCATCATGAATGTCGCGGCCATAAATGTTTTCGACGTTCCGGAAGCGGGTTCGTGCCCGCTCGATCCGCAGCGTCAACCACCAGTAACCAACCTCGGCGTCCCAGGCGCGGGCACAATTTCCGTACGCGCTCAAACCCGGCCCAGTCGCTGTTTGCGGTCGAAAGACGGGAGGTCATCATGATGGTTTTTCTGGTGCACGTCCGCGACCCGCAGTTTTACGCGCTGCCGGCCAAAACTCGCGCCAAGAACGGAAACATCCGGGTGATGGGGTTTCCGCCCATCGGCATCATGTCGCTCTCGGCGGTGCTGAAACGCGCCGGCCACCAGTGCGTGATGTTTGATCAGGCCAATCCGGACACACCCAATGAGGTCATCATCGAAGAAATCAGGAAGCAGAAGCCGGCGCTGGTGGGCTTGAGCTTCTTGAGCACCACCAGTTATCCGTATGCCAAAATGCTCGCCCGCGAGATCCGCGCCGCTGACGCCGGGGTGAAGCTGGCGTTTGGCGGTGTGTTCGCCAGCCTCAACGCGCCGCTGATCAAGCAACAATGTCCGGAGGTGGACTTCGTCTGTCGCGGCGACGGCGAACAGCTTCTGCTCGACCTGCTGGAGCATCTGGATGATCCGTCCAGCGTGGCGAGTGTGACCTGGGCGAAGGATGGCCAGGTCGTGAACAATCCGAATCGGGCGATGGACCGCAATCTGGATCAATGGCCGTTCCCCGACCGGGAGAGTCTGCCGCTGGACTTTGTCGAATCCATGCCGCTGGACGTGCCGGCTGTGCTGTCCATGGAGCGGTTCACGACGATGCAAACCTCGCGCGGCTGTCCGTGGTCGTGCGTCTTCTGCGACATTCCGATTTTCAACGAAGGCAAGTGGCGCTCCCGGACGCCGCAACACGTCGTGGACGAATTTAAGCATCTTCAGAAGCTGGGGTACGGCGCGGTTTATTTTGTGGACGACCATTTCCTGCTTCAGCCGAAACGGATCGAGGCCATCTGCCAAGGTCTCAACGACGAGGACATCACGATTCAATGGGGCTGTGAAGGACGGGTGGATTCCGTCGCCCAGCACTTGTTTCCGGCGATGGCCAAGGCGCACTGCCGCACCCTGATGTTCGGACTCGAGAGTGGCAGCCAGAAAATTCTCGACCGCTTGAACAAGGAGCAGACGCTGGAGGAAATGAGGACGGCCGTGACCAACGCCAAGCGCGCCGGCATCCAGATCGTGCATGGATTTTTTGTGGTCGGCAACCCGGATGAAACCGTCGAGGACATGAAGGCGACGTTTGATTATGCGGCGAAGCTGCCGCTGGATACGTTCGGGTTCAACCGGCTGTGTGTCTATCGTGGCACGCCGATGTGGCATGAATATGTGAAACGCGGCCTGGTCAATGAAGCGACCGATTGGTACAAATACTTCAAGTGTTCGGAGATCGATCCGACCTGTCTGCCGGGCGAGGTGATCAATGACGTGCGTCGCGCCGGGTTGCGGCATTTGTTTGTTTACAAGCTGCTGCATTATCCGGTGCAGACCTTCCGGCTGTTGCGGCGCTTTCTTCGTTTCATGCCGTTGCGAGACGTGGTCTATCTCATCATCAAACCGTTCCTGGGCAAGAAAAGCGGCGCCACGAAGGCGGAAGTGTTGTCGCGCGCGGTCGAGCATGGCGCGGTGAAGGATGCGGCGGCGCTGATGACGCAGTTGAGTGAGGAAAGGCTCGAGCACGTGCTTCAGGAGTCGCGGGCGGAACGTCGGCGCATTCAAAAGGAAGCCGAAGGTTACGCGCCGTCGCGTTGAAAACGCGCAAGCCCGAGGATTTCGACTCATCAACGCAGTTGTGCCGGTGCCCGGCCAGCGCACGGACGGATGATTCAAGCGGGGGTGAGGCTATTAAACTTTCGCGGTTGGTGACTTAAGGCTTATCTCTCCAAGCGAAAGTGACGATCACCGGGGCCCAGGAGATATGCTGCACGACTTTTTGCAGCGACTTGATGGAATCCGGCGGCGCGACTCTGGCGGTGTTGACCAATTGAATTTCCACCAGCTCCGGCCGCGATTTCAATTGCGCGATCACCGGCTCGTACCGGCGATAATAATCAAACTGCGTCAAGATAACCTTGGATGGTCTCAACGAGATCAACCCTTCCACATCTGATCCAGTCTTGGAGGGTTGGATTTTGGCGAGCCAATCCGAATGAATCCAATTCACGTCGTCATGGCGCGCGGCTTCGTAAAGATACGCCGCCGACAGCACCACCGCAGGCTTGCCCTCCTGGGAAAGGTTTCCCATTTCCTCTTGGACGCGCTGAATCGCCGACGCGTAGCTGACATCCGCCGCACAAATCAATCCCCAGGTCGTCATGCCCACCGCCCGGATTGAACCCAACAGCATCAACAGCACAAAAAAAACTGCCTGCGCCCGCATCGAGCGTTTCCCCGGCAACAGCGCGGCGCGCAAGGCGAGATAAGCGGCGACCAGCAACGGTTGAAGGTAGGCGGCGACGCCGATCATGTTCGACGTCACCAATACCAGACACGCCGCCACAACCGCCAGTGCCGTCAACAAACCGGTCATCACCACCAGTTCGTGCGCCACATCCGCCGGCGACTCGAAATCCTTCCACTGCTTGAACCACAACCATGGCAAGAGCACGCCAATGGCGATCACGCCTGGCACCGTGCGCGCCACTTTCAGCAATTCCGCCGTCGTCGGCCATCGCCAGCCAGTCAACGATGGAGTCTGGCGGGCATGTTCCAGAAAACCGCTCCAGAGGTTCGGGTGAATGGAGGCTACGTAAATCACCAACGCAATTGGCACGAGCACCATGACCAACATCGGGGCGAGCGGAAACTTTTCTTCTTTGGCCAGCGTGCTTGCCAGCATCCCGATGGCAATCCACAGAAAATAAATCCCGCCGATTTGCAGGCTGCTGCCCAGGCACAACACCACCAAGGCAGCAGCCGCAAGCGCCCATCCGTGACTGGGCTTCGCCGAATCTTTTTGAGCAAAAAAACGGCGCGAGCGAATCCAGGAATAAACCGCCAACATGCCGAACACGTGCGCCAGGCCGTCCGGTCGATCGTGAAACGTCTGCACCAGGAGAAATCCACCCGCAATGTTAACGCACCAGCTCGGCGTCCTTAAATGTTTGAAAATCGCCAGCAGGATCAGCATGTAAGCCCCAAACAACACCAGATGCAGCCACATGGCTGACACCGCGGAAGTGCCAAACACGAACATCCACGGCAGCAGCACAAGTTGATAGAGCGGCGGGTAGGCGCTGAAAACTTCCGCGCCGGAAATGGGAAACGCCATCGCCAAAGCAGGGTTGACGTAGTTTCCGTTCAACAGAAAATTCACCACCGGCCCGTCGTAAAAAAACGAATCGTTCGCCGGGACAGGTTGGGCGGAGAAAACAAGGAGCGCCGCTTTCCACGCGAAGACGAGCACAAACACCAGCCACCGGCTGCTCATCCACTGTTTAGGCGACAATTGAGACGACATGTTGTTTCAGCCAGCTTGCACCGAGCGCTCACCAAAGTCATGCAGTCTATTTCTCGTTCCTTTGGAGAGGTATCATGGAAAAGTCCACCTTTGCGGTCACCCGATTGATCAACTGCGCAGACTCGTTTTTCAAAAACGGAAGGGCTTGTCAATGGACAATGCCCTCGGCTACTTTCCCGGCATCCGTTGCAACCGAAACTCAACATGCCCGCGACTGTCAGCACCGAACCAGCGACTCTAGTCCCGCTCTGCGTGGATCTGGACGGCACGCTGATCAAGACGGACTTGTTGGGTGAGTCCATGACGCGATTGCTCAAGCGCAATCCGCTCCACCTTTTCGTCCTGCCGTTCTGGTGGCTGAAAGGCCGGGCCTTTTTGAAACGCGAGATTGCCGCACGCGTTGAATTGGACGTAACCACCCTGCCCTATCACCAACCGTTGATTGATTTTTTGCGCGAAGAACATCGTCGTGGTCGCCCCATTTTCCTCGCGACCGCTTCGGACCGGAAGCTGGTGCAGCCCGTCGCCGATCACGTGGGGTTGTTCACCGCTGTGTTGGCCAGTGATGGTGAAACCAATCTGCGCGGGACGCAAAAACTTCGGGCGATGGAAGAGCGATTCGGGATGCGCGGCTTCGATTACGCCGGCAATTCATCCGTGGACCTGCCGGTGTGGCAACATGCCCGTCAGGCCATTGTGGTCAACGCGCGGGAAAGCGTCACGGCGCGCGCCCGGCAGATTGCGACCGTCAGCCATGTGTTCAACGAGGCGCAAATGCCCATCCAGTCACTTCTCAAAACCTTGCGCCCTCATCAATGGGTCAAGAACCTAATCATCTTCGTTCCCCTGCTCACTTCGCATCAACTCAACAACACCACGCTGCTGGCGCACGCGGTGCGGGCGTTCGTCGCGTTCAGCCTGTGCGCGTCGAGCGTGTATGTCCTGAACGATTTGCTCGACCTCGATGCCGACCGCCATCATCCGACCAAGAAACTGCGGCCTTTTGCGGCCGGCGATTTGTCATTGCCGACCGGCTTTGCGCTCGTGCTGATCCTGCTGGTCGGGAGTTTCGGACTTGCGTGGCTGCTGCCGAAAACTTTCGCCCTGGTGCTGGCACTGTACTTCGTCCTCACGACGAGTTATTCATGGCGACTGAAACAATTCGTGTTGCTCGACGTGTTTTTTCTGGCGGGACTTTACACGATGCGGCTGATTGGAGGTCACGAAGCAACGGAGATTGCTTACTCATTTTGGCTGCTGGCGTTTTCGATGTTCATTTTCCTGAGCCTGGCACTGGTAAAGCGCTATCTCGAACTGCTTGCGTTGCGGCACGAAAACAGGCACGACGTGAAGGGCCGCGGTTACACCGCCAACGACCTCGAAATGGTCGCCACGCTCGGCACCGCCAGCGGTTATCTCTCCGCGCTCGTGCTGGCCCTGTACGTGAACAGTGAGCAGGTCGTGAAACTCTACGCGCACCCGATCCTGCTGTTGCTGGCGTGTCCGCTCTTGCTTTACTGGATCAGCCGTGTGTGGCTCATTGCGCATCGCGGACAAATGCACGACGATCCGATCGTCTTCGCGCTCAAGGACAGCACCAGTTACGTCATCGGCGGGCTGACGCTGTTGGTGCTCTGGCTGGCCACCGGTCATTAGCTCGCAGTTGGTCCTGAATGGCACAACGCATGAACGCATGGTTTCACGACACGGTGTCGGCCTTGGCCTATTCGCTGGCTCAGCCCCACGCCGAGCCAACTCGGCCAGACTTGCAACCGCCTTACAACGATCTCACCCAATTCGTTTTGGGTCAGCATGGGCGAATGACCGATTACCTCCGCACACCACTGAAAGCATTGACGTTGGGGTTTGATCTGCTTGGTTTTTTTGGAAACTGGAAACCTTTTCATCAATTGTCGCCCGTCGCTCGCCGACGTCAGATCGAGGCCTGGAAAAGTTCGTCCAGTGGTTTTAAACGGGACTTAATCCGCTATTACGAAAGTCTGGCGACGCTCGCCCTTTACAGTCGCGATCTAAGCGAATCCCCTCACGCAACCTCCGCCCACCCTCTCCCCCGCCGAGGGGGAGAGGGACGGGGTGAGGGGAACATCAAGCAACCGGGAGATAACCTTAATATCATCGGGATCCCCAACCGCGAACTCCGCCATGAGATTGTGGTGATCGGTTCTGGGCCGGGTGGCGCGATCACCGCTTGTCTGCTGGCGGAGGCCGGACGCAACGTGTTGTTGATCGAAGAAGGGCCGTTTTATTCTCTCGCATCGTGCGTCCCATTCACGAAAGAGGAAATGGTGCAAAAGTATCGCAACGGCGGACAGACCGTGGCGATGGGCACGAACAAAATCGCTTACGTCGAGGGGCGCTGTGTTGGCGGCGGCAGTGAGATCAACAGCGGGCTTTATCACCGCACGCCGCCCGACATTCTGGAAAGCTGGCGCAAAGAATTTCAGGTGGACGGATCGAACGAGATCGATCTGCTTCCGCATTTTGAAGCGTGTGAAAAGGAATTGTCGGTTTCGCTCCTGCCCGGCACAGCGCCGGCGGCCTCGTTGAAATTGCATGACTGCGCGACGCAGCTCGGCTGGAAATCATTTGAGGTGCCGCGCTGGTTTCGCTACGACGCAAACGGTAGCCGCCGACGTGAGGAGGCGGAAACCAAAGACGAAACAACCGTCCGCCTCCTCACGTCGGCGGCTACAGAGCGCGGGTCCGGCAAACGACAATCGATGACCGAAACTTACGTGCCGCGTTTTTTGAACGCCGGGGGTCAACTGTTGCCGCTCACCCGCGTTCAAACGATTCACCAGGACGGCGGAAGGTGGACGCTGTTCGCCCAACACGCCTCGGTCGGCGCGCTGCGCATCGAGTCGGAAACGCTGTTTGTGTGCGGCGGCGCGGTGCAGACACCCACGTTGCTAAGACGCAGCGGCATCAAACGCAACATCGGCAACTCGCTGCGACTCCATCCGACGATCAAGCTCGTCGCAAGATTTTCCGATGTGGTGAACTCAGCGCACATGGGCGTGCCGGTGCATCAAGTGAAGGAGTTTGCGCCGCGATTCAGTTTTGGTTGTTCCATCAGCACGCCGCCTTATCTGGCGTTGGGAATGATCGATCATCCCGAACATGGGAACGTTGTGCGACACTCCTGGCAGCAGATGGCCAATTATTACGCCATGATCACCGGCGAAGGCCGCGGCACCGTGCGCCCGTTGCCGGGGTTTCGTGATCCACTGGTAAGGTACACCCTTACGAGAAATGACCGCCGCGATCTGGCTGAAGGTTTGCACAAACTCACCGAAGCTCTCTTTGCATCCGGTGCCGTGGCGCTCTATCCGGGCATTACCCGTGGCGGGTGTTTACTGCGCCCCGATGATCTGGCAAAGTTGCCGAACGTTTTGCCCAACGCACTTGCCAGCCTGATGACGATTCACTTGTTTTCGTCTTGTCCGATGGGTGAAAATAAGACCAAGTGCGCCGTTGATTCTTTCGGTCGGCTGCACGGCTTCAAGAATCTATTCGTGGCAGACGCCAGTTTGCTGTGCACCGCGCCCGGCGTGAATCCGCAAGGCTCGATCATGGCGCTCGCGCGCAGAAACGCGCTCAGGTTTTTGGGGGGCCATTGAATCGCGAACGCAGCTCTATGAATCTTCAGACCAACCAAGTCATCGTCACCGGCGCGCTCGGCTGGCTCGGCATGAGCCTCGTGCAGGCGTTGGTCAAAGGCTTACCCGATCACGATGACCTCAAGCAGCCGCAAAAGGATTTGCGCATTCGCTGTCTGATTTTACCCGGACAAGATGGCAACGCGCTCAGTAAAATTTCAAAGCGAATTGTGGTCGATACCGGCGACATTCGCAACCCTGCCGACTGTGCGCGTCTTTGCCAGGGTGCAAAGGAAGCGATACTCTTCCACACCGCCGGCATCATCCACCCGCGTAACGTGGCGGAGTTTTATCAGATCAATCTGGACGGGACGATCAACGTGCTCGACGCCGCCATCCGCGCCGGTGTCAAACGCGCAATCATCGTCTCCTCAAACTCGCCCTGCGGTTGCAATCCACACCCCGATCATTTGTTCGATGAACTTTCGCCGTATCGCCCTTACATGCACTACGGCCGCTCCAAGATGCGGATGGAACTGGCCGTGAAGCAGCGGCAGGACCGAATCGAAACCGTCCTCATCCGTCCGCCGTGGTTTTACGGGCCGAATCAACCGCCGCGCCAGACCCTGTTCTTCCAGATGATTCGCGACGGCAAAGCGCCCATCGTCGGCAACGGCCGGAATTTGCGCTCGATGAGTTACATCGACAATCTCTGCCAAGGGTTGCTGCTCGCAGCGCTCGTCGAGCAGGCAAGCGGACAAACCTATTGGATCGCGGACAAACGGCCTTATTCAATGAATGAAATCGTCGATACCGTCGAACGTTTGCTGGAAAATGAATTCGGACAACAATGCGCGCACAAACGCCTGCGACTGCCGGGACTCACCAGTGAAATCGCATACGCGGTGGATGCCACCTTGCAAACGGCGGGCTTTTATCACCAGAACATTCACGTCCTTTCGGAGATGAACAAAACCATCGCCTGCTCCGTGGCCAAGGCGGAAAAAGAACTGGGTTATCGCGCGGCAGTGGAACTGGAGGAAGGCATGCGGCGCTCGCTGCGGTGGTGTGGGGAAAGTGGAATTCGTATTTAACCCTCTTTAAAGAGCGGTCGTCGTCTCGCAACCTGCCCAACAATCAGTCCGCGTCCAGAGCGGTTCGCTTCTCGGTGACGGTTGCAGGTTTTCGCGGCACCAGGATTCGACAGTCCCCAATGAGAGGCAGGTAGCGCCCGATTTCAGCCCGGTCACTACATTCAGGTTTCTTGACGACAGTTTGCAGTTGATAATTCCTTCCAATCTCGTCCAGGAATTCGGGAGGGTACCAATCTTCTACGGTCAGGTAGAGGCGATCGTAATAATGCTGACGAATGCGATCCGGGAAGTGTGACAGGCCAGCATAGCCCGCGGCTTTGAGTTCGAGGATGGTGTTGACGCGATCCAAGGGCACTTCCCGCACTCCGGCACGAAGGAGATACATCATGCCGTGGCCGATGAGGATCTTGCGGCCGGCGTTGAGGTCCAGGTCAACCTGTTGCTGGATTTTCGCGCAAGCCGCATACATGGCCGGGTGAGCCGGGAAGCGTGTGGGGAATAGCAAAAGCACAAACGCGGTGAGCAACCATCCCACCACAAAATCGAATCGAGAATACTGACTTGCGGCCAGCGCTGGGCGCAGCCTCATTTGGTTCAGCCACAGTCCAACAGCCGGCCACACCAAGAACAGCAACCAGAATTGAAAGATGATGAGATTGTTATAGGACCCGAAGTGCTTCGCATAAGCCAGGGCGGCCGGCCAGACAGAGCAAACGCCTATCGCAATCCAGACTTGCAAATATTGCCGGCCTGCCGAACCTGCGCCCCAGACGAGCGGCAGTGCCGCCAACCCGAGCACCGCCAACATCGCCCGGTCGGCATGCAACATGTCAAAGATCAACCAGTAAAACCTCGTCAGATGCACACCTTGGCGGGTGAGTACTTCCCACGTGTAAAAGCGCGCGAACTCAGGACGCCACAGCACAGCCAGCGCCGCGCTGCTGGCCAGCGCACCGACTCCCGCAAGCAAAACCGATTTCCGCCACCCCCAGGGATTGAACCGCGCAAAGACCAATGCAGAACCGACAAACGACACGCTGAGCGTTTGCTTTGCAAACACTCCCAATCCGGCAAACGCCATGGTGGCAAGTGCCAGCCCGAAGGATCGCTTTTGCAGAGCGGTGAGCGTAAGCAGAAACAAACCCGCCATGTGCAGCATCGCCAGGTTATCTGGATGCGTAATGTCCGAAGTGAGATTCTTGAAAATAACCAGCAGAGCGATCCCGCTGCCCAGCCACGCCAGCCGCGTAGATCGCCTATCGTCCCCCACCATCAGCAGCGCTCGGCGCAACGCCAACCCGGCCATCCCGGCCGCGAGGACACCGATGCCCACGTTGACCATTCGACAGAAGCGAATGTCCAAGTGCAGGCCTAGTGGCTTCAGCAATGCGAAAGTGAGATATTCCAGCCCGGGACTATAAACGAAGGAATTGCCATCCGCCGGTGGACCGAACAGGGAGTGGCCCAGCTCCAGCTTGAGCATGTTCGTCATAAACGGGCTTTCCGACCAAATGAACAAGTCCCAGGGGAAACTGATTCTGAGGGCAACCTGAACGATGAGAATCACGACGAACAAACCCACCAGCACGGACACCAGCCACAGAGACGGCACGTGAGTCCAAACCCGGCTGGCTGGCGCATCTTCTGAATTCCCGACCGGCATTCACGACCGAGAGTATCCGAAACTTATGCGCTGACAAGTCAATTCCCGAAACCTTATGCTATTCCGCCAAAAAAAATGATTCCGGCCAACCAACTACGTTGCAGGGAACGGAACTGTCCGCCATTCTGTTCATGACCAACTCCAACGCACTCATCACTGGCGGCTCGGGCTACTTCGGCTCGCTCTTGCGCGACCGTTTGCGGGCGCGCGGCCAGACGGTGCGCGTCTTTGATCTGGTGGATGCCGGGGATCGAACGAGCGACGTTAGTTTTGTTGCAGGCGACATTCGGGACGAAGCGCGTGTGGCGGAAGCGTGCACCGGTTGCGATTTGGCTTATCATTGCGTCGCGCAAGTGCCGCTGGCGAAGGACAAGAAGTTGTTTCACTCCGTCAATGTTGATGGCACGGACAATCTACTCAAATGCGCGCTCGCCGCCAGGGTGCGCAAAGTTATCTACGTCTCGTCGAGCGCAGTGTTTGGCGCGCCGAAGAAAAATCCGGTCACGGAAGAAACGTTGCCCACGCCTGCCGAAGCTTATGGTCGCGCCAAACTGGAAGGCGAAACGCTGTGCGCCCACTACGCACGGCTGGGGTTGGATGTCTCGGTCATCCGCCCGCGCACCATCATGGGCCACGGACGGTTGGGTATTTTCCAGATTCTTTTTGAATGGATTCGCGAAGGTTACAATGTGCCCGTGCTGGGAAGCGGAGAAAATGTTTATCAATTCGTCCATGCCGATGATCTCGCTGAAGCCTGCATCCTGGCCGCCGCCCGGATCGGACCGACGACTTACAATTGCGGCACGGACCGTTTCGGTTCGATGCGCGAAGTGTTGGCGCATTTGTGCGCCCACGCCAAGACGGGTTCAAAAGTGAAAAGCGTTCCAATGCAACCCGCCGTCTGGTTCATGAATGTCAGCAGTGCGTTGGGTCTCTCGCCCCTCGGGCCGTATCATGCGCTGATGTATGGCCGCTCGCTTTACTTTGACATCGCCAAAGCGCAGAAGCAGTTGAGCTGGCAACCGCGTTTCTCCAACAACGAGATGTTCGTGCAGAGCTACGATTGGTATCTCCAAAACCGCGAGGCCATTCTACGCTCACCCGGCGCGTCGCATCATCGTTCGGCGGTCAAGCAGGGAGTTCTGAGTCTCGTAAAACATTGGTTGTGAACTTTGTTCGCTCATTCATCCAGAGCCGTTATCCGCTGGCCATCGTCGCGGGACTTTTGCTCGCGGCTTCCTTTCCGAAAATTGGGATCGCGGGTTGCGCCTGGATAGCCCCAGGCCTGATGCTCGCGGTCGCCTTCGGACAGACTGGGAAACAGGTTTTCCGAATCGGATATGTGGTGGGAATGGCGCATTATCTGGCAACACTCTATTGGCTGCTCCTGATCCCAGTCCGCGGAGCGCCGATTCTGGGCTGGCTGGCGTTAAGCACGTTTCTGGCGCTCTATCCGGCCACGTGGGTCTGGCTGGTCTCCAAGGTTGCAGGTTTCAAGGTTGAGGTTGCCAATTCAACCGCTCCGACGAAACTCTCACTGGCTGATGCAGTGTTCTCGTCAAGTTGGATTCGACGAACTGGATGGGCACTTTGCGGCGCGGCCATCTGGGTCGCGCTCGAAATGACACAGGCGCGCTTTCTGAGCGGCTTTCCCTGGAATCTGCTGGGCACGTCGCAATACAAAATCCTGCCGCTGATCCAGATCGCGTCAATCACAGGTGTTTATGGCGTGTCGTTTCTCGTCGTCTGGTGTTCGTTGTCAATGCTGTGCGCGCTGGTCGCCGTCATTCAACGGCCCAAGGTGCGTTCGGCCTGGGTTGGTGAACTGTTGCTGCCATTGCTGGTCGTGGGAATCGTATTTGGTTGCGGCTATCGCAAAATCATGCAGCCAGCCTCAACCGGTCGCGAACTGACATTGGCGCTGGTCCAGCCCAGCATTCCGCAGACGCTGATCTGGGACGCCAATGAAAACACCAATCGCTTCCAACAATTGCTGAAACTTTCGGAACAGGCATTGACCAATCATCCGGACGTATTGCTGTGGCCGGAGGCGGCCGTGCCGAATCTTTTGCGCTGGCACGAGCCGACTTACCGCGCCGTCACCGGCCTCGCCCGCTCAAACAAAGTCTGGATGATCATCGGGGCGGACGACGCCGAACCGCGTCGCAACACGCCCAATCCCAATGACGCCGATTATTTCAACAGCAGTTTCCTTATCAGTCCCCAGGGAGAAATCGTGAAAAGTTATCGCAAACGACTGCTCGTCGTTTTCGGCGAATACATCCCGCTGGTGCGTTGGCTGCCGTTTCTGACATATTTTACGCCCATCGAAGAAGGCGGCTTTACTCCGGGCGACCGGCCCGTGCCGTTCGAGCTGCGTGATTTGAGAGTGAAGACTTCGGTGCTGATTTGTTTCGAAGATAATTTTCCGCACGCCGTTCGAGATTACGTGGACGACGACACCGATTTTCTGGTGAACCTGACGAACAACGGTTGGTTCGGCGAAGGTGCCGCGCAATGGCAACACGCCGCCAATGCAATATTCCGCACGGTGGAGAACGGCTTGCCGCTGGTTCGTTGCACGAACAATGGTTTGACTTGCTGGGTCGATGCCAACGGACGCTTGCGCGATGTGTTCGGGATGGAAAGCGGCAATGTCTATGGCAGTGGTTTCATCACCATTCGAGTTCCGCTGCTCCCCCTCGGACAAAAACGCGAGCCGACATTTTACCACCAGCACGGCGACTGGTTTGGATGGGGTTGCGTGTTCGCGACCGTGTTGATGATGACGAAATTAGCCATTCGACGGAAGTCTGCGACGGACTGAACACCTAACTCTGCCCATGTGCAAGTAGATCGCGCCGGGATATTGGATGCGCAGTTGGCGGGGCATCACAACCTTTTACCGCCACACCGGATTGGTGTCAATAGTACGGAGCGACCCCTTTACGGAGCGACCCCTTTACGTTGCCTTCATGCCCGCCAACCAAGCTTCCAATCCAGTTCGTGAATTGGCCATGACTTTCGGAGAGCAGATGAACTGTGCGCTTGACAGATTTAAGCCATATCAACGAAAGAACTCAGCCACGCCGGGCCGATGATATGAACCGCGAAGGCGGAACAGAATGCGCCATCCGGCGTTGGCTGCGGTGATCTTGTTGGATGTGCTTTTCATCAGACTTTATTTCAAACGGACTGTGACCTTACTCGCGTAATCCCTTGGACCGGTCTCCCAGCAAATAAGATCAAAGCTGTCACCTCTGGCCTTATTCAAATCGGCGAGTGGTATCGCAAGTTCCACACCATCCGTACCGTGGGCAATCAGAGGCACTTCGCTTCTTGAACTCGCCTCGTGTGTTCCTGAGGAAAAACTATTTTTTGCTGAATCCCAAAGCTTAACTTCATAGCTAACGTAACATCCCGATTGGTCCTTTCGGCATCCCCCAGTGCTCATGTAAATCCCAACTAGAAGTGGAATTTCTATATCCGCGCCCGGCACGGTTGCCATACCCGACGCGTCCCTCCCCGTAGCGCCAGTGTTTGTGTCAGAATCGCTGTCGATATAGATAGAACCTAACGAACCAGCGGAATGACGCTTGTCATAGCGCTCTTGCACGCTTGGTTTGCATTTCACAAACAAATACAGGTAAGCACCATCGTTGTCGTAATGGAGCTCTTTCAGATCAAAACCATCGAAGGGTGGATCGACATTGATTTTGCTCCAATCCAGTCCCGTTTCTGTCCATGAAGTCTCGAAAGTTTTCCAATCCAGGAAATCCCCATCAATCTTGTACTTCGGCGTAATCGAATAGGTGGGCCCAACGGATGGCGCACATCCACAAAGCCAGACTGTGGCAAAAGCGAACAGCCAATTTACGAAAGTGGTGCGGCTCATAGTGGCTACGTAATCAGTGCATCCAACGACCCAGCGACGGCGGCCACGCGGCGCGCCGATTGCAATTGCGACGGCCCGCCGCCGTTAGATGCCATGATGGGTTGAACGTCGCTCCGCGCGTAAAGGGGTCGCTCCTTACTTTTGACACAAGTTCAGGTCGTAAAGGGCTCGCTCCTGGTAGATTGCGTCGGGATATTCGATGCGCAGTTGGCGCGGCATGGCAACCCTTTACCGCCACACCGAATTGGTGTCAATAGTAAGGAGCGACCCCTGTACGGTGAAACGCGTCCCTCCCAACATCAAAAATCTGCGGCTAAAATCAAATTGGATCACACGGCGCTCATCGCGAGGATGCGGGAAATCATTTTCTCCGAACGCCCAACGCCGAATCACCGGTCGGTCTTTTCGGGAATCAACTTGATGGCGCGCAAGTCCATTACCGCGAGGCCGGGCTTGGTGAGCGGCTTGACGGAAACGGTGTAATTGCCGGGCTTGTCCAGTTTCACTGTGCCGATCTTGCGATTTACGAAATTGGTGAAGGCGCCGGTGTCGGGAACTCTATCGGTGAGTGTCCGGTTGCCGATGGTCACAGTGTAATCGCTGCCGCCACTGCCCTTGCCGCACGCTTGCGTGAGTTCGAGCGTGAACTTGCCTAAGGTGTGCAACTTGAAATCCCAACTCACCCAATCCTCCTTCTTCGTCCAATAGCCGATGGTGTTTTTGTGCGGTTGCGGTTCGTAGCGGATGGTCGTGCCATGCGTGGTCGCGTCTTTGGCCAGCAGTGTGACTGAGCCGTCGCGGTCCTGGTCGATGATCTTGGTTGGCTCCTTTGTCGTGTCGGAAGACTTCCTCTCCTCGCCAACGGCATTAGCCGCGCACAGCAACAGAGCGAGAGCAACAGTTCCGCCGTGAAAGCATCTGGTCGTTTTCATGAGGAGGAGAATGGTGAATATTTGCGGTCGATCTACAAGCTGGAACTACTTGAGCATCGCCTCAGCGTGTTTGCGAGCGGCGTCGGTGCCACCGCCCAGCATCCGCGCCAGTTCAATCACGCGCTCTTTTTTGTCGAGGAGGGTGATTTCCGTAATGGTGCGACCGGCCTTGATTTGTTTGGTCACAACATAATGGGCCGCGGCGTTGGCAGCGACGGGCGCCAGATGGGTGATGCATATCACCTGATGTTGCCGGGCGATTTGCAGCATTTTGTCGCCGACGGCGTTGGCGGTCTCGCCGCCGATGTTGGCATCCACTTCATCGAACACCAACACAGGAATCTCGTCCTCCACAGCGAGCACGGTTTTAAGCGCCAACATCACGCGGGCCATCTCACCGGAGGAGGCAATGGCCCGCAACGGACGCGCTGGTTCGCCGACATTCGGCGCGAACTGAAACTCAACCGTGTCGGAGCCAGAAGCAGTGGGTTGCTCCGCGCTGGAAATCGCCACATCAAAATGACTTTGCTGAAAACCAAGATCGGCAAGTTGCTTGCCAACAACCTTGCTGAGTTGCGGGATGGTCTTCCGGCGTTGAGCCGAAAGCGTCTGACCCGCGCGCAAGATTTCGCCGTCCAGTTGTTGCAGCGCGGAGTTGATCCGCGTCAGTTCCACGTCGCGTTGTTCGAGTTGCTGCAGTTTTTGTCGGGCTTCTTCGCCGAAGGCGATGACTGCATCAAGCGACACGCCGTATTTGCGCTTCAGTGAATGGATGAGATTCAACCGCTCCTCGAGTTGCTGAAGTCGCGCGGGATCGATCTCCAACTTCTCCGCATTGCGCGAGAGCTCGCTCTGGACATCGCGCAGCGCGTTGACCGCTTGCTCGTGTTGCGACAGCAGGCTGTCGGTGGCAGGATCAACGCGGTGAAGTTCCTGCATGGTTTTTCCAAGAACACCAGCCAGCGCGAGCAGCGAATTTTCATTTTCGCTCAACAGCCCGAGCGCTGTTTGACTAAGCTGAAGGAGCTTTGCGGAATTGCTCGCCCGTTGGTAATCCTGCTCCACTTGTGTCTCTTCGTCCGGCTGAAGCCGCGCCGCAGTAATTTCGTTGACCTGAAAGCGCAGGAGGTCGAGTTGTTGCGCGTAAGTTTTCTCGTCCACGATGAGCAAAGATTTCTCGGCTTCCAACCCCGTTCGGCTTCGAACCAATTCACCGAACGCCTCGCGTTGGCTGAGCAGATTGCCAAACGCGTCGAGGATGGCCAGTTGTGTCGAAGCATGTAGCAATGATTGATGATCGTGCGGCCCATGGATATCGACCAGCCATTCACCCAGCGCAGCCAGAACATTGAGTGTGGTCGGCGAGCCGTTGATAAACTGGCGATTGGTGCCGTTGATCGTGAATGTTCGTTTGAGGACGAGCTGGTTCTCTTCACACGGTTCGAGACCGTTCTTCTCCAGGAACGATTTGAGCGGAGCGCGCAATCGCGAGACATCGAAAATCGCCTCTACCGAACAAGCCTCACAATCGCTCCTGATCAGCGTGCGGTCGGCGCGTTCGCCGAGCACGAGGTTCAAGGCGCCGATGACGATGGATTTTCCGGCCCCCGTCTCGCCGGTGATGACGTTGTAGCCCGGCAGCAGTTCCAGAGTTAAATCCGCCACCAGAGCGAGATTTTTGATGCGCAGCGTCGTCAACATTTCAGAATTTGTTCGCGCTGAATCTGGCGGTTGTGCTAACTTTCGGCAAAAGAAATTTTATTCATGGCTTTCTCGTTCATTTTTCTCGGTTCAGGAACTTCCCAGGGCGTGCCGGTCATCGGCAAAGAATATCCGCCGGAGTTTCTGGCCAATCCGAAGAATCATCGAACCCGGCCCTCGATTTACGTAGCCACAGAACAAATCAAACTGGTGGTGGATACGACGCCCGAATTTCGGATTCAGATGCTGCGCGAGAACATTCGCTGGGTGGACGCGGTGATTTTCACGCACTCGCACGCCGATCACATCATGGGTCTGGATGATTGCCGGCGCTTCTGCGACTTGCGCGACAGCAAACCGCTGCCGGTTTATGCCAGCGAAGGAACGATGAAGGATTTGAAGCGCGTCTTTGCCTACGCGTTCAACGGCGGTCCGATCCCACGCGGATATTTTCATCCCGATCCGCGCGTGATAAGTGGGCCGTTTGAGATCGGCGATGTACGCGTCACTCCCCTGCCCTTGCCACACGGTTCGATGGGAACGAACGGTTATCTGTTTGCGCAGGGTGAAAAGAAACGACTGGCCTATCTGAGCGATTGCAAGGAAGTCCCGCTTGAAATTGTGAGACTGATCGAGGGTGCGGAGGTCGTGGTGCTGGACGCGTTGCGCCGAACGCCGCATCCCACGCACATGTGTCTCGATGAAGCGCTGACGGCCGCCCGGCGTATCGGCGCGGAGCGCACGTACTTTACGCACCTGACTCACGATTACGATCACGACGTGAGCCAGGCGGAACTTCCCCCCGGCGTCAAACTGGCTTACGATGGATTGAGAATTAGTTGTGATGGATCAGGAACGTGTTGCGTGAAACGTGGTGCGTGATGCGTGATGGATGCAACACAGAAAAAGAAATACGCACCAGTCCTCACCCACTTGTGAATTAAAAAAATGATGTTGAGCAAATTCTTGGTGAGCGTTTTCAGTTTGATCGCAACTGTCACGCTCCTTCACGGCGCGAATAGGGGCGATGAAGTGGTGGTGGTTTACAACACCCGCCTCCCGGAATCGAAGAGCGTGGCTGAACATTACGCGGAGCGGCGACAGGTGCCGGCCAACCAGGTTTTCGGGTTTAATCTGCCGGTCACCGAAATCATGACGCGGGCGGAATTTCGCGACCAGTTGCAACTACCACTGGTGAAAGCGCTCGAGAAGGAAAAGCTGTTTCGCTTTGGCCCGCTATCCATCCCCTCAACGAACGGACAACCAAGTCGCGTCATCGAAGCCACGCTCGAAGCCAAGGTTCGTTATGCGGTGCTTTGTTACGGGGTGCCCTCCAACATCCTGCCCGACGCGGCGGTGGTGGAGGAAGGCGCGGAGAAACTGAAGTCTGAATTGCGGCGTAATGAGGCCGCTGTGGACAGTGAATTGGCCTGGCTGCCACGCATCGAGCAAAAGCTGCCGCTGACCGGGCCTCTGCCAAACTGGGTTTATACCGTCACGAACACGGCCCCACTTCATCCCACCAATGGTATTTTGATGGTAACGCGTTTGGACGGGCCGACCGCCGAAGTCGCGCGCGGGCTGGTGGACAAAGCCATTCAAGCAGAAACAGATGGACTGTGGGGGCGGGCTTACTTTGATTTACGCGGAATTACCAACGCCGATTACAAGCTGGGTGACGACTGGATTCGCGGAGCGTCGGAGATTTGCCGCCGGTTTGGATTTGAGACGGTGGTGGATGAGAATCCCGGCACGTTCCCCGTCAGTTTCCCGCTGAGCCAGGTGGCGTTTTATGCCGGTTGGTACGATGAAAATGTTTCCGGCCCCTTCACGCGACCAGTGGTCGAATTCATGCCTGGCGCAATTGCTTACCATTTGCATTCGTTCAGCGCAGGCACGATTCGCTCCACGACCCGCAACTGGGTCGGCCCCTTGCTCGCCAAGGGCGTCACGGCCACCATGGGCTGCGTCAACGAACCGTATCTGAGCGGCACCCCCGACGTCGCCGCGTTCTTCGCGCGCTTTATTTATTTCGGTTTCACGTTCGGTGAGGCGGCTTACGCGGCGCAGGGACAGCTCTCCTGGCAAACCACCGTCATTGGCGACCCGCTTTACAAACCTTTCGGAAAAGATCCGCTCAAACAACATGAAGAGCTGGCCCGCCGGCACAGCAAATTGATCGAGTGGTCGAACCTGCGCGTGGTGGATTTGAGTCTGGCCAAAGGGACACTTTTGGCGGCGGTGGTTGGATACTTGAACGAAATCGACACCACGAAAAAGAGCGCCGTGCTGATGGAAAAGTTGGGAGAGCTCTACGCCTTGCAAGGCAAACCGTCTTCAGCGGTTGACGCGCTCCAGAAGGCGCTGAAACTCGAACCCAGCCCACAGCAGCGCATCCGGCTCCGGCTTGAACTCGGCGACAAGCTGGCCGCGCTCAGCCGTGACGAAGAGGCCTACCAGAATTACCAGAAGTTTCTCGAAGAATCGCCGGACTATCCCGATAAAGCTTCCCTCTACCGTAAGCTCCTGCCGCTCGCGCAAAAGCTCGGCAAAAAGGACGACGCGGAAAAATATCAACGCCAGCTCAACTGACCGGCGGCGGAAGTGGGCGCGTTAGGCTCCCATCCCTTCCTCGAACGAACCGCTGGCCGTTGGAAAACAAAGATTATCGCGCACGTATTGGATTCCATTGGCGCTGGTCGCATCGAGATCGCGATACGCGCTTTCGGCTTCGACAATTAACGGTGCCGTTTTTGTTCCCATGATTTTGCAGTAGCGTTGCGGGTAGCCGCTGCGAATCAACAGCTCCACATAACGCACCATGTTCAAATCGCCCGACGGGATATCCACGAACTGCATCGCGCGACCCTGCCAGTTCGTCTCCATCTTGCGCAACGGCACGTTCGGACGGATGACGAAATTCTTCACGTGGCAGCCGTAAATGCGGTCGGCGGTCTTCTCAAACCGCACCTGCCAGCTTTCACCTTCCCAACAGTGCGAAGGGTCGGCGTTGACGGTCAGCACCTTGTCGCCGTCACAAATCTCGACGAGCATGTTGAAATCATCCGCGCACATTGCCGCGGTGCCGGGATGAATTTCATGCGCGAGATAGATGCCCATTTTTTTCGCGCGTTGACGGAGCTTCGCCGTCTTCTTGACAAACCGTTCCTGGCCTTCCTTAATGAGATCATAATCCCCGGCCTGCCAGAAACCCCACGGATAACCCGACGCCAGTTCCCAGCCCAACGCCACGCCCCAGAACATCGGCAGAATCTTCACCCCGAGTTCCACCGACAGGTCCATTAACTCCAGCAAGTAATCCTCCGCCCATTTCTCGATGGCCGCGGGCGACTTTTTCGCGACGTCGGCCGGAGTGAAAGGCCGGATCGTAGGGCTGCCCGTCCACGCCGTGGTGTGAACCCAAAACGGACAATGACACGAAATACCGTCCAAGGTCATGCCACGCCGATCAAACAGTTCGCGGATCTCCTTTGCGCTCTTAAATCCCTTGCCGTCCTGAAGCATGTAGTTGGACGGTTGCGCGCCCGTGGCGCCGGAGCGCTTGGCGTAATCCAGAAAATCGGCGAGACTTTTCGCGCCGTGTTGACCGCCTTCGATGCTGGGATGAAAACATTTGTTGGCCATAGATATTGATATTGGTGTTAAAGATTCGGGGAAGAAATACCGATGTCATTGACGGATTGCAACCTGAATTCCATCATCATGCAAACGGCGGACCGTGGCCAACAATTGATTGGACGTTGGTGACCGGCGACGAAACACTCGGCGCGAACTATGGCGACTTTTTACGACACGCACGCCCACCTCGATTATCCGGACTTTGCCGCCGACCTTCCGCAGGTCATCGAACGGGCACGGGCTGCCGGCATCACCAAAATCATTTCCATTGGCACCGATCTGGAAAGCAGCGCGCGGGCGATCAAACTCAGCGAACAGTATGCCGGTGTCTTTGCCGCGGTCGGCTGGCATCCGGGAAACGCTGCCGAAGCCCCCGAAGATTTGCGGCCCGCGTTGCGTGAACTGGCGCGGCATCCGAAAGTGGTGGCGATCGGCGAAACGGGATTGGATTACCACCATCTTCCGAGCGAGAAACCGGAATGCACCGCAGCCGATGATGAGCGCTACAAACAAAAGCAGGCCGCCATTTTCCACCAACAACTCGAAGTCGCTGCCGATTTCGGCTTGAACTGTGTCATTCATCAGCGTGATTGTTTGGAGGAGACGCTTGCGCAATTGCAACCGTTCGCCGACCGCGTGCGCGGCGTGTTCCATTGCTTTGTTGACAACCCCGAGGCCATGCAGCGAATCATCCCCATGCGTTCGCTGGTCAGTTTCACGGGCATCGTGACTTTCAAGAATGCGCAATCGGTCCGCGACACCGTAGTCGCAATGCCGCTCGATCAATTGATGTTGGAAACCGACTGCCCCTACCTTGCCCCCGTCCCGCATCGCGGCAAACGCTGCGAACCTGCCTACGTGAAGGACATCGCCGCAACAATGGCCCAGGTAAAAGGATGTTCTCTCGACGAACTCAGCGCAACCACCTGCGCCACCGCCGAAACGTTTTTTCCCAAGCTTCACGACCACTGATGGCGTCAAACCCTCGCGAAGCGTTTGGAGCGCGACCGATTTGTCGGCGCTTTTATTAACCAGTCCGGTTTCCTTGTCAGGAAACGATGCACGACGACGCCTCCCAACCGCCACGCAACCAGAAACTTTGTTGACATATAGACAATCTACTCCTAAACGTTAGGGCATGGCCACCTCCTCCCTCGCTGCCGAGCCGCGTTACGAGGCGCTGTTGCAACTGTTGCGCACGGCCGACACACTGTGGAATGCCAGCCGGGTTTTCTTTGCGCGCTGGAATCTCAGCCCCAGCCAGTTCAATGTGTTGAACCTCCTGGCCAGTCACCCCAAAGGTCTTTCCCAGATCGAACTGGGCCGTTTGCTCGTCATGCACCGTTCCAACGTGACCGGACTTATCGACCGGTTGGAAACGCGGGGTTTGGCGCAACGTCGCGATCACTTGACCGATCGACGGGCTTTCGTCGTCGTGTTGACGCCCGTGGGAAAGAGACTGATTTGCCAGATCGAACCTCATTACCGGAGAGCAGCGGCTGGAGTCTGGGGCGGCGTCCCGGTCAAGCGCGTCAATCAATTGCTGTCGGAGCTGGTCACCGTCAGCGCCAACGCCGAACGCATTGCTGGAGAAATCGCCCCCAAATTTTCATGAACGACACCACCATGACCGCGCGCAAACCGGTGCTTTCCTGGAAACAGGCGCTGGGATGGTCGGCGTTGGCCATCGCTGCATTTCATGTCGCTTACGGCTTCGCCCGATGCAGTTTGCTGATTCTGATTTATCTCTATTGTCTTTGCGCGTTGACGCGGCTCGCCAGCGACCGACGCGCTTTTTATTTCGGACTGGTGATCGGGATGCTGGTTTATGGACCGCAACTCTATTTCTTCTACACCATCTTTGGAGCGGCAGCAGCGGTGCTTTGGCTCGTGCTGGCATTCTGGTTGGGGCTTTTCATGCTGCTGGCGCGCCATTGCCGACAGCGACTTGGCCCAAGCGTGGCGGCTTTGCTGATCCCCTTCCTCTGGACGGGTCTGGAATACGTTCGCAGCGAACTTTACTATCTTCGTTTTTCCTGGCTGAACGTCGGCTATGTGTTTTGGGACAATCCAGCTCTGCCGTTCATCAAATATCTCGGTGTTTATGGCACTGGCTTTGTGCTCACGGCCATCATGGCGCGAGTGGCCCTGATCCGTAAAGGTCTGCTGGCAGTTTATGCCATGAGCATTTCCTTGCTGGCGACGTTGCTGATCCTCAATGCCCATTCGATTCCAAGCGAGCCGGCCGGTAACCGCGTTTCCGTCGCGGGCGTGCAAATGGAATTTCCTGCTCCACTGGAAGTGCCGCTCGCGCTCGACAAGCTGCTTCAGCAAAATCCGGACGCGCAATTGCTGGTCTTGAGCGAATACACATTTGACGGCCCTGTGCCAGAACGCGTCAAGAACTGGTGCGAGAAGAACAATCGACATCTCATTGTCGGCGGAAAAGCTCCGGCCTCGGAGCATCAGTATTACAACACGGCCTTTGTCATCGACCCCAACGGCGAAATCGTCTTCCAACAGGTCAAAAGCGTCCCGATTCAATTCTTCAAGGATGGTCTGCCCGCGAAGGAACAGAAAGTGTGGGAGTCGCCCTGGGGCAAGATTGGCATCTGCGTTTGTTATGATTTGAGCTACACGCGCGTCACCGACGAGCTGATTCGTCAAGGCGCACAAGCGTTGATCGTCCCGACCATGGACGTGGCCGAGTGGGGTGGACATCAACACCGGTTGCACACGCGGGTCGCTCCCGTGCGTTCGGCGGAGTATGGCGTGCCGGTTTTTCGCGTTTGCAGTTCCGGCATCTCGCAACTCACCGACGGCGACGGGCGCATCCTCGCAACTGCGCCGTTTCCCGGCGAAAACGAGACTATCGCAGGTCAACTTCGTTTGAGTGAAGGCAGCCACCGGCCAATCGACCGCTGGCTCGCACTGCCGGCGGTGTTGATCGCGGCCACTGTGCTGATTTGGTTTGCGGCGGCTGGCCTGCGTCGGCGTCCACCGATGTCACGTCGCCAATCCTGATTTAGCCCATGAGAACTTTCTTCCGCCTTCTTCTGCGTTTGCTGTTTCGATTCCGCGCCTACAACGAATCAGTCTTGAGCGCGCCGGGACCGGTGCTGCTCCTTCCCAACCACGTCTCGTGGCTCGATTGGCTTTTCCTGCTGGTCTGTCTCGATGATGACTGGCGTTTTGTGACCTCGAGTACACGGGCGCAAAGCAGTTGGTTGCATCGGCGGCTCATGATCAACCGTCACACGTTCCCCGTGGACACGAACTCGCCCTACGCGGTGAAGCATATCGCAGAATTCTTGCAGAAGGGCGGACGGCTGGTGTTGTTTGCCGAGGGGCGGCTTTCGCGCACGGGAACATTGATGAAACTGTTCGACGGCACCGGTTTCCTGCTTTTCAAAACTCGTGCAAAAGTGATCACCTGTTATCTGCGCGGCGCGCAACGCGTGCTCTGCTCCCCGCACGCCGGCTGGAAAAAATGTTTTCCCCGTGTCACCGCCCACTTCAGTGAAGTGCTCACGCCGCCGCACTTGGAACATCTCAGCGCTTTCCAAGTCCGCACTCAAACCACCAACTGGCTGCGCGACAAACTCGTGAACCAACAGTTCAACGTGGAAATGGAATTTGGCCCGCCAAACGTGCTGGCGGCCATCGCGGAGATGGCCAAGCAACGTCCGAAACAGATAGTTTTGGAAGACCTCACGCGCCAGAAACTCACCTACCGGCGGTTGCTGGTTGGCGCGGACGTTTTGTCGCAACAGTGGAAAACCCTGCTGTCTCCAGGCGACTCGCCCTGTGAAATAACCCCAGCGTCCACCACCGTCGATGCAGCTACGGCTACTCCACAGGGCGAGCGCGTCGGCGTTCTGCTTCCCAACGTCAACGCCATGCCCGTGGTCGTTCTCAGTCTATGGCGCTTTGGGAAAGTCCCAGCAATTCTGAATTACTCGACTGGCATGGCGACGATGCTGGCGTGCGTCCAATTGGCCGGGATCAAGCAAATCATTTCCTCCCGCGCATTTCTGGAACGGGCCAGACTAAACATCGAGCCGCTCATCAAAGCCGGCATCGAAATTATTTATCTGGAGGACGTGCGCGCTCAGGTTTCCGGCGCACAAAAGTTCTTCACCTTGTTCCGGCACATTTTAACCTCACATTCCGTACTCCGCCCTCCCCACTCCGGCGATGATCCTGCCGTCGTCATGTTCACGAGCGGGTCGGAAGGCGAGCCGAAGGGCGTGGAACTTTCCCATCGCAACCTGCTGGCCAACATCCGCCAGATGCTGGCTGTCGCCGACATGCAGGACACTGACCGCATGTTCAACGCGCTGCCGCTCTTTCACAGTTTCGGCCTTACGGTGGCCACGTTGCTTCCGTTGGTGCGCGGAATGTATGTGTTCATTTATCCGTCGCCGCTGCATTATCGCGTGGTCCCGACTGCTTTTTATGATACCAACTGCACCATCTTTCTGAGCACGAATACATTCCTGAACGGCTACGCGCGCAAAGCCCACCCGTATGATTTTCGGAGCGCGCGCTACGTTTTTGCCGGCGCGGAACAATTGCAGGAAGCCACCGCCACCACTTGGGCGCAACGCTTCGGCGTGCGCATCCTCGAAGGTTACGGCGCGACGGAATGTTCGCCCGGCATCAGCGTCAACACTCCACTCGCGCCCAAATACGGTTCCGTCGGACGTCTCATGCCGGGAATGGAATTCAAGCTCGAGCCCGTCGAAGGCGTGGAGGAGGGCGGACGGTTGTTTGTGCGTGGCCCGAACATCATGCGCGGTTACCTGAACGCCGAAGCCAACGCCCAATTCAAGGCCCTCGGCGGCTGGTATGACACTGGCGACATCGTGAGCGTGGATGCCGACGGTTACCTGCACATTCGCGGTCGCCTGAAACGTTTTGCTAAGGTCAGTGGCGAAATGGTGAGCCTGGCCGCCGTCGAGGACGCGCTGGCCGGCGCGTTTCCACAATTCGGCTTGCGCGGTCAGGTCGCCATCGTGGCGCGGCCGGACGAACACAAGGGCGAAGTGCTCATCGCTGTCACCAACGAACCAAAGTTGCAACTCGAAGACATCCGCGCGGCGATCAAAGCCAAAGGGCTGACGAATCTCTGCGTGCCACGTGAGGTGAAAGTAGTCCGCGAAATTCCAAAACTGGGAACGGGCAAGGTAGATCATCGCGAACTGGCGAAAATGATTTAGCTTGAGAGCGAACGGCATGAACAAAGACGTTGAACAACTCCAACTCCGCATTCACGGCGACGCCTCATTGCCGACGTTGGTGTATTTGCCGGGCACGCACGGCGACTGGACGCTGGTCACCAGTTTTCGATTGGCGATGGCGAAGCGCGTTCGCTTCGTGGAATTCACCTACCCGCGCACGGTGACCTGGTCACTCGACGATTACGCGGCGGCGGTTGAAGCCGAGTTGCTCGCCAACGGAATCCAGCGCGGCTGGTTGCTCGGTGAATCGTTCAGCTCAATCGTTGCCTGGGCAATGATCGGTAGAAATTCCGGCGGCGAGAATCGATTCCAAATCAAAGGATTGATTTTGACCAACGGTTTCGTGCGACATCCTCTGCCTTGGGGCGCGCGGTTGGCGAAGAGATTTTGCGCCGGTGTCTCACTGACCTGGCTGACTCGCTTCCTCTACCTCTACGCCAAGTACGCGCGATTCCGTCATCGCCATGCGCCCGAAACCATGGCCAGCATCAAGGAGTTCATCGCCCGCCGCACCGATCTGGACCGTTGCGCCGCCGCGCATCGGCTGGGCTTGATTGCCGAAAATGATTTGCGCGACGTTGCTCGCCGGACACATTTACCCGTGTATTACCTGGCGGGAATGGTCGATCCGATCGTGCCGTGGTATCACGCCCGGTGGTGGCTGCGACGAAATTGTCCGGGCTATCGCGGTGGCAAAACCGTCTGGCGCGCGGACCACAACGTTCTCGGCACCGCGCCAAAAACATCCGCCAACCAGGTTGTGAGTTGGCTGAACGAAACGCGCGAACCATCTCCAATAACGCAAACCTCAACGCCGGTCGCCGCAAGAAGCTGATTGTCGCCAGGAAGAAAGCCGCTATAATGTTAATTATGCAGTTGAACACGCCCCTCACCCCGGCCCTCTCCCCGTCCGACGGGGAGATGGTGAGGGGCGCGTCCAGTTGCATCGTTAAGGACAATGCCGCCCGACAAAGGACTTTATGACACGCCAGCAAATTCTTGATCTCTACTTCATGGACGCCCGTCACAAGCTCATCGATCTCGCGGCCTTCATGGACCGCGTTGAACGCGCCGAAGGAGACGACGATTTTCGCTTCAAAGCCTTTCGCGAAGCATTGAAAGAGCTTGGTCAGAACAATCATGAGAAAGCCAAGCAAGTCTTGCTGACGTTCAGTGATCCGACGACGAAACCGATAGCTGCAGCGGCGAGCAAAGGAGCGGTAGGCGCGTGGCCCGGAAGAGTTGAGAGGAATTTGAGTTGAGAGTTGAGAGAAAAAACAACCATTGGAGGAACAATGTTCAACTTTGAGAAGTTAGAGGTTTGGCAGAATGCAATTGATTTTGCGGATTTTGTTTATCGAGTCACGCGCGCGTTTCCCGACGACGAACGGTTTGGGTTGACCAATCAAATGCGGCGGGCCGCCGTCTCCATTTCGTCGAACATCGCGGAAGGAACGTCGCGACATTCGCGTGATGATTACTCCCGATTTTTGGAAATCGCGACGGGTTCAGTCTTCGAAGTCGTCTCGCAATCTTTCATAGCTCGCAAACAAAGTTATTTGTCTGAAGATGACCGTCAGCGTCTTTACACTGCGGCTGAGGAACAAAGCAAGATGTTGAGCGGCTTGCGCCGGTCGCTTGGCTTCGCGTAACTCTCAACTCTCAACTCAAACTACTCTCAACTCGTCATGCGCTACATCGAACCTCACGCCCACATGGTCAGCCGCGTTACGGATGATTACGTCCGCATGGTGACGGCGGGGTGCGCGGCGATTTGTGAACCGGCGTTCTGGGCGGGATTCGACCGCAGTTCAGTGGACGGTTTCTACGATTACTTCTGTCAGCTTACCGAGCATGAACCGAAGCGCGCTGCCAAATTCGGTCTGCCGCATTTCTGCTGGCTCTGCATCAACCCAAAGGAATCCGAAGACCTCAAGCTCGCTAACGATGTGATCGCCATCATTCCGAAATTTCTCGACCGACCCAACGTCCTGGGCATCGGCGAAATCGGCTTGAACAAAAACAGCCGGAACGAGATGAAGGTGTTGGAGAAGCATGTCGATCTCGCCGCCAAACACGACCAACTCATTCTCGTCCACACGCCGCACCTCGAAGATAAATTGAAAGGCACGCGGCTCATCGTGGATTTGATCAAGGGCGACAAGCGCATCAAGCCGGAGCGCGTTATCATCGATCACGTTGAGGAACACACGGTGAAGATGGTGCTCGATGCCGGGATGTGGGCAGGCATGACGCTTTATCCCGAATCAAAATGTTCCCCGGCGCGTGCCATCGACATGGTGGAGGTTTACGGTAACCAACGCATCTGGATGAACAGCGCCTGCGATTGGGGCGTGAGTGATCCGCTGGCCGTGCCCAAAACCGCGCTGGAAATGCGCAAGCGAGGCCACAGCTCTGAGGCTATCGATAAGTTGATTTATCAGAACCCGCTGAAGTTTCTCAGCCAGTGCGCGAAATTCAAGCTTCCGGCAGGAGGATGAACGACTAAAAGTAAAGCATCTGCCGTCAGGCGACATCTCCCTTACGTTTATTCTGCACCTCCTTTATCCGATCGTCCAAGCCTTGCTTCCATTCCAGTGCCAAGGCGAAGCCAATCAATCCGAAAAGCGGAACAGGCCACCCGTAGTAGATGGCTACCGCCAGGCCCACCGCCGCCAAAGGTTCAGTGTTTACCCTGCTATAAAATAAGAAGCCCAACACGGCAGCCGAGACGGGCAGCACCGCAGCAGCTAAGCACGTCCACATGAGGATCCTTGCGGCGAGTCGCTTCCGCAACAGTGTCTGTATTGGCTTTGTCGTCATGAGCGCAACCAATTGTTAGTCAGAACTCTGTCATTTGTGCCGGAAATATTTTGTTGCAAGAGAACGCTGCCCGGCTACGGACTACTCGGTTGGTATAATCTTGTTCGGGTCATATTCCAAATTCCGTGAGCCAGAGGGATTTGTCAAGGCTTCCACGTTACACGCATTTTTAGTTCAACGCCACGCCGCGGCGGATGTAGGTCGGCACGTCGAGGTCTTCGCCTTTGTGAATGGTCGGTTCACTCTTGTCAAAGCGGCCCTTGGAAATGATTTCCAACGACAACTGGCCCTGCCGCATCCGGGATGATTTCTTTCGCTGCCGTCCAAGAGTGGTCGCCTGTTGTTCCAGAAGTTGCTCCCGTTTTTCCGAGGTCAATTCCGGCGGCGGCGCCACGAAACGCGAAGCGGGCCGGCCAGTCAACGATGGAGAGAGAAACTGCGATTCCAAGCCCGGCCGGTTCTTTGAAGGGGCTGGGGTTCTTTCGTCGGCTTCGACATCATCGGTTGCGGCCGGCGACTTTTCCGGCAGACTTGGGCGCGTGGCAACGACCGTCACGGACAAACGGTCTTTGAACGCCGGGTCCACGGCGGCGCCCATGATGACTTGAGCGTTTTCACATTGCCGGTTGATCTGTTCCATGACGCGGTTGACTTCGGCCATCGTCAGGTCCGGCCCGCCCATCAGACTCACGAGCACCGCCTCGGCTTCGTTCAACATCTGGCCGCCTTCGAACATCGGATGCGCCAGCATTTTTTCCATCACCTCACGCGAGCGGTTGGCGCCCATCGCTTCAGCGGCGGCGAAGGAACTTTCCGTATGCCGTCCGCGCAGCACCGCGCAAAGGTCGGCGAAATGAATGTCGATGAGTCCGGTTCGGGTCAGCAGTTGCCAGATACCACGCACGCCGTCGGCCAGCAAATCATTGGTGATTTTGAAGGTGTCGATCAAACTGGTGTTCTCATCGATCAACTTGAAGACTTTTTGGTTGGGCAGACAAATCACGCCGTCCGCCGCGGCCTTGAGCTGCTCAAGTCCTTCCTGCGCCTGGCGCTGGCGCCGGACGCCTTCGCAGTCAAATGGCAACGTCACGAAACCGAGCACCAGCGCACCGGCTTCCTTGGCGACCTTCGCCGCGACGGGCGCGGCACCAGTTGCCGTTCCGCCTCCCAAACCTGCCACGATAAACACAACGTCGGTTTTTTCACACAGCGCTTTCAATTCCGGCAGATGTTCCTCCGCCGCAGCGCGGCCGAGGTCTGGGTCGCCGCCTGTGCCAAGTCCCCGCAGGAGTTTGGACTCAAGACGCAGTTTCTGGGTCGCCGACGAATTCTCCAACGACTCGGCGTCGGTGTTGAAGACGGCGAATGAGACCTCCGAGAAGCCGCTCTTGATCATCTGTTCGACCATGTTGCCGCCAGCGCCACCCACGCCGAACACTTTTATGGAAATGTTCTTCCTGGACTTGGCCTCCGGTATCGTTGTGGACGCCGGCACCTTGGTCAGCGCCTGGTTAGCTTTGCCCGCCGGGAGGTTCGGCGTTTTATCTTGTGAATTGGGTTTCATAGGCAGTCGCTTTTTCAATTGCTTGGTCAGCCGAGCCGGAAGATTTGACTGAGCGTGGTTTTGATTCCGTCAGTCAGGGAAGCGCGGCCCGACTTCTTTTGATGCTGAATAAATGAACCATACTTGACCAAGCCAATGGCCGTGGCGAACTCCGGCTGGTCGAGGGCCGACTTGAGGCCGCTGATGGAACTGGCCTTGCCGAGCGAGACGGGCAACTCGAAAACTTTTTCGCCAAGCTTTTCAATTTGCGGAATGCGCGACCCGCCGCCGCAGACGAAAATGCCGGAGCGCAAATAATCCAGCAGCCCCGCCTGCTCCAGGTCCTGCCCGATGAGTTGGAAGATTTCCTCCAGACGCAGCGACATGATCCGGCGCAAGTGCTCCAGGTTGATGGTTTTCAAAGTGAGGCCCAGTTCATTGGAAAGGGTGATGGTCTTGCCTTTGATGCTCTCGGCCTGTGGAGTAACGCCCGCGCCCAGTGCAGCGCGCCCCGAAACGCTTACTCCACAGGCCGAGTCGAGCAGGGCGGCACCGTGTTCGATCTTGAGTTGTTCCGCCCGCCCCAACGGCACTTTCAATCCGTAAGCAAGGTCGTTCGAGACGTGATCGCCGCCGATGGCCAGCACGCCGGTGTGTTTGATGGTGCCGTCGGCGTAAACCGCATAATCCGTCGTGCCACCGCCGATGTCGATCACCAGCGCGCCCAGTTCCTTTTGCTCCGGCGTGAGCAGCGCCAACGCGGACGCCAGGCCGTTGAAGACGATTGCCTCCACTTCGAGTTGCAGACTCTTGACCGTGCGAATTGGATTTTGCAGCCGATTGAAATTGCCGTGAACCACGTGGACGTCCACTTCCACCCGCGCGCCGAACATGCCGACCGGATTTTCAATGCCATCCTGGCCGTCCACGAGAAAATGCTGGCGGATGGCGTGTACGACATGGTTTTGCGCCGGCAGATTAATGGCCTTGGCGTTCTTGATGACATCTTGAACATCTTCCTCTGCAATCTCGCGGTCCGCCGAAACCACCGGATGAACCCCGCGATTGTTAAAGCCGCGAATGTGTCCGCCGGTGACGCCGAGGTACACGCTGCGAATCTCCACGTCGGCCATCTGCTCGGCTTCGACGATGGCGTTGCGCACGTCCTCTTCGGCGAGCGGGGCATCGGCGATCTCGCCTTTACGCACGCCGCGGGAGCGCGACTGTCCCAGGCCGATGAGATTCACCGCGCCGGCGGCGTTGATTTCACCCACCGCGGCGCATATTTTGGACGTGCCGATTTCCAGGCCGACAATAAGGGAGGCAGGTTCAAACATTTTTTTTCCTGTTGCGTTGAAGGTTGATCTTCTTGGGAATGACCGACGGCGCGGTGCCGGCCTGCATAAAACGAACGGGGATGTTGCTGGCGACTGAGAGATCGATGCTGGCGATGGCGACGCCGTTGGTCTGGCCCAGTTCATACACCGCGCGCCACCGGCGCAATTGGCGATCCAGTTCGTGCGTCGGGAACGTGACTTCGCTGCCCTGCCCCGTGGTGACCTGCAGAATCTCCGGCGCAGACAAATCGATCCGCCGCAAATCCACCAGTCCGGCCATCGGCGAACGCTCAAACTGGTCGATCAACTGCAACGCCGCGCGCGCCTGCGGGGATTCAATCCGCTTGCCGGGAAGCAATTCACCCGGCGCAATGCCCATGAGCGTGGGCAACAATTGGTCCGCTTGCGTGGTGGGTGCGGCCCGTTGCCGTCGCTCCAACGGCAGCATGACGTAACCTTCCACGTCGAGTTGAAGCACCGTCATTTCATATCCACCCTTTGCGCCGGGTCGCGGCACAAAAACCTGCGCCACCGGCTCGCGTTCCACGACGCGCAGTTTCAAGGTATGAGGCAACACGCGCTCCGCCGCCACCGATTGAATCAGGGAATTCAATTCCAAATCCCGTTTGACCCGCGCCAGATCCAACGCCACCAAGTTGTCGCCCAGCTTGACACCCGCCCACCGGCGTAATTGATCGCGCGCAATTACTCCGTCGGTTTGCACGTCGATTTCCCGGATGGCAAAGGCGTTGTTTTCGTACACCAGCCGGTCGAGCGCCCAATCACCCGTGCGCCAAAGCAGGTAAAGTCCGAAAACCGTGCCGAAGCAGACGCCCAATGCAATGGCGCTGAAACGCACGCGCGCGGCGCGGACCTGTCTGGAGCGCAGTTTAACGGAGAGTACATGTCCGCGACTCAACCGCCGATTTTTCGGTTTTCGTTTGAACCAACTCATTCTTGTTTTGTTTTGGATTTCTTTGCGGCACGTCGAAGCGCCAGATTGACCATGCTCTGGCATAACTTCGGATAAGTGATGCCCGCCGCCGCCGCCGCCTTCGGCAGGAGACTGGTCTCTGTCATGCCGGGCAGCGTGTTGACCTCCAACACCACCGGTTGGCCCTCGGAAGTGACCATCACGTCCACCCGCGCGTAATCACGACCGCCGATGACCTTGAACGCTTCAAGCCCCGCCGTTTGAATCCGCACGGTCGTCGCCTCATCAAACGGCGCGGGACAGAAATATTCCGTCGTGCCGACGGTGTATTTGTTGTGGTAATCGTAAACACCGGTCTTGGGACGGACTTCTACAATCGGCAACGCTTTGCCCGCCAGAATGCCGACGGTGGTTTCACGCCCGGAGATTTTTTCCTCCATCAAGACTTCGGAATCATGCCGCAACGCCTCCGCGAGCGCGCGCGCCCAATCCTCGACTCGCTCCACGAATTGCAAGCCAACGCTGGAACCCTGCCGCACCGGTTTGAGCACCACTGGTGGCTGCCAGCCCACGGGCCAGGGCGACTTCGGCGCATCAATCACGGTAAACCGCGCCGTTGGCACCCCAGCCGCGACGCAACGTTGCTTGGTCAAATTCTTGTCGAAGGCCAGCCGGCTGGCTTCGACACCGCAGCCGGTATAAGGCACGTTCAATTCCTCCAGCCGTTGCTGCACGGAGCCGTCCTCGCCGTAAGTGCCGTGCAACGCGAGGAAAACCACATCCGTGCCAGCCGGCAACGACCACGAACCGTTCTGCGGATCAAGTTCATGGACGGTGTGTCCGAGCGAGCGCAACGCCTTCGCTGCTTCGGCGCCGGAACGCAATGAGACTTCGCGTTCGGAACCCGGTCCGCCCAGCATGACTGTGATATTCAGTTTTGCGGCCATTGGTTCAAGACAGACAAACATCCAAACACCCAAGTACCCAAGCACCCAAATACCACAACAAGCGGTGACAATTGGAAGTTGGGTATTTGGGTCATTGGGTATTTTGGTATTTGATTCATTCCCCCACAATCTCCACCTCAGTCTCCAACTCAATTCCCCGCTCCGTTCTTGCCCGGTGACGGATGACGTCGATCAATTCCAAAACATCCTTCGCCGTGGCCGTGCCTTCATTGACAATGAAATTTCCGTGTTCGTCGGAAACCACGGCGCCGCCAACGCGAGTGCCCTTCAAGCCCAGTTCGTCAATCAGTTTGCCGGCAGGGATGGTGCCGGGGTTCTTGAAAATGCAACCGGCACTCGGCGCGCTCGGCTGCGTGTCCCAGCGTTTCTTGTTAAACGTATCCATCCGCTGCTTGACCACGTCGCGCGAGGCGGGATGGCCTTTGAGCACCGCACCCAGCGCAATGTGGTTCTTCAGCAAGGCGCAACTGCGGTACTCCACTTCCACTTCGCCGACGTCGCGATTATGCACCTCGCCGCTGTAATCCATGAAACGAATGGACTCCACAACATCAAACATCCACCCACCCATCGCGCCGGCGTTCATCCGCAACGCGCCGCCCACGCTGCCGGGAATGCCCTCCAGAAATTCCAGGCCGGTAAGGCCGTTCCGGCGGGCTTCCACCGCCACCAGTTTGAGTTTGGCGCCCGCGCCGCAATGCAGCCGGTAACCGGCGACCTCGATGCGATTGAAATGCGGATGCGCCAGGCAAATCACCACACCCCGGATGCCGCCGTCTTTGATCAACAGGTTGGAGCCGCGACCGAGCAGCATGAACGGCAAATGATGCTCCGCGCAAAACTTCAGCACTGCGGCCAGTTCCTCTTCGCCAGCCGGTTCAACATACAGATCCGCGGGGCCGCCGACGCGCAGCGTCGTACGTTTCGCCAACGGCTCGTCCAGTCGCAGCACAGTGTCGGGCGAAAGTTTCGCAGCCAGTGCTTCCTTCAGCGCAATCATGTCTTCCTGAAACTCACTTTCGTTTCGACTCACACACTCTGGAATGGGATTCGATTGGTTCACGTCAGGGCGGTCTGGCGGGGTGGAAGAGGGGAAATGGCAGGTGGCAGATGGGAAGGCCATTCGCCCAGCTCCAATTTGTGATTTCCGATCTGAGCAAGCATGCATTCGGCGATCTGTTCTGCGGCGCGCGGTGAATGCCAGCTTGCGAGGGCCGTCTGCATGCGCTCGCGGGCGGCGGCGTTCTCAACGAGTTCCAGAATCAACCGCAATAATTTCTCCGGCGTGGCCGCCCGTTGCTCCAGCAACCGCGCGGCGCCGGTCTCTTCAAACGCGCGGGCATTATAGAATTGATGGTTGTCCGCGGCGCCCGGCAAGGGAATCAGCACCGACGGCACACGCATCGCCGCCAGTTCCGCGAGTGACGACGCGCCCGCGCGGTTGATGGCCACGGTGGCCGCGCCCAGCGCCAGCTCCATCTCCGCGAGAAATGGGACAACCACGGCCTTCAATTCGTGAGTGGCGCAGGCATCAGTGACTCTTTGCGACTTCTTCGAACCCGTGAGATGGAGCAGTTGTAATTGCGGCGCGCGCTCCGCCAACCGGGGCAGCATTTGCAAAATGAGTTCGTTGATCGCGTTGGCGCCCTGGCTCCCGCCCATCACGAGCAACACCGGTCTTTGCGCATCCAGTCCCAAAGCGGCGCGGCAAGCCCCGGGATCGCGTGGGCGGAATTGCGGTCGCACCGGCGTGCCGGTGATCAACACTTTACGCGTCGGCAAGAGCGAAGCCGCGGCGGGAAAGCCGACAAACGCCTGATCGACCTTGCGCGCCAGCCAACGGTTTGCCTTGCCCGGAATGGTGTTGGATTCGTGCAAGTAAGTTGCCGCCTGGGATTTTTGTGCCGCCCAAATCGGCGGCGCACTCGTGAACCCGCCCATCGCCAGCACGGCTTGCGGCGGACGCGCGCGAAAAAGTTTTTGCGCCGCCCGATAGGATTGCCACGAACCTCGCACAAAGCCAATCCATCGACCGCGCGTCAGCCCCACCGCGGGCAAGGTGGCCACCGCCAGGTCAGTTGAGAGTGGAGAGTTGAGGGTTGAGAGCTGCCGGACGGCCAGTTGATCCACCTCTTTGGGAGAAACAAGGAGCGTGACGGCGCAGCCATGGTGGATGAGTTGGTGCGCCACCGCCAGACCCGGAAAGAGATGCCCGCCCGTGCCACCACACGCGATGGCCACTGCCGGAGGCCGGAGGCCGGAGGCCGGAAGGCGGCGGGATGGGAGTTCAGAGTTCAGAGTTCAGCGTTGAGAGTTGAGAGTTGAATGTTGAGTGTTTCAGTTTTCTGGTTTCCAGTCACTCGTGCCCGGCGTCACTCGACCGGCCGCGTTTCCCTTGCGCGCAATGCTGATCAACAGGCCGACACAGGTCAGCATCACGAGCAGACTGGAGCCGCCATAACTGATGAAGGGCAGCGGCAATCCTTTGTTGGGCAGCGCGCTCGTGACCACACCAATGTTGATGAACGCTTGCAGCGCGATCAAAAATGTGATGCCCGAACCGAGCAACAGCCCGAACAGGTCGCGCGAATTCCAAGCGATGTAAATGCCACAGATCACCAGCGCCACGAACGCCACGACCACCAGAAGGGTGGCGATCAACCCCAGTTCCTCGCCAATCACTGAAAAAATAAAATCGGTGTGATGATCAGGAAGGAAACCAAGTTTCTGGCGGCTTTCGCCCAGGCCCCGGCCGGTCACGCCGCCCGAGCCCAGCGCCAGCATGGCATGATACGCCTGATAGCCAACGCCGGCTTTGGTTTCCTCCAGGTTGATCCAACTGAAAATTCTTCGAATGCGCATCGGATCGTGAAACAGTGAAATTACCAGGCCCACCACCGCCACCACCACCGGCGGAACCAAAAATTTCCAGCGAACGCCCGCAATCAACAGCAATGCGCCGCTGACTGACGCCAGCAGAATCGCAGTGCCGCGGTCCGGCTCGATGAAAATCAAACCCAGCACCAAGCCGATGATCACGCTCGGAATTCCGATGCCGCGCCAGAACGTCTGCATGTGCCTTTGATACCGCGACGCGTAATGGGCCAGCACGATAATCAAAGTGATCTTGGCCAGTTCCGAAGGCTGGAAACTGCCCACGCCGAAATCAAACCAACGCCGCGCGCCTTTGACCATCCCGCGCCCGATCCCCGGGATCAACACCAGCACCAGCAAAACCACCGTCAGCGCCAGAAGCGGCCAGGCCAGTTTTTGGAATACCCGGTAATCCAACGAAGCCGCCAGCCCACAGGCCAGCAATCCGAGTGCACACCAAGCCAATTGTCGGACCAAATAAGTTGCGCCGACTTGCGGCATACCGACGCTGGAACTGTAGAGCATCACCATGCCCAGCGCCAGCAGGGCAGCGACACAAAACACGAGAGTGGTGGTCGCGAGTTTCAGCTTGCCAGCGTTGACCCCGGGACCGGACAGAGGAGCGTCCGGCCCCGTTTGAATCGCTTTTCGAGTCCTGGCCATGTTGAGTCTCGCCATTCAAGTTTTCTAGTTTGCCGGCGGAGTTGTCGCGGGCGCGGGTGTTGGCTGAGCGGGAACCAGCGCCGGTGCGGCAGCTTTGGGCGCGGGCATTTTGAGTTCTTGCCCGACTTTGATCTTGTCCGTGGTCAAGTTGTTGGCTGCCCGGATGGCTTTGACCGTGGTATTATGTGCCTTGGCAATCGTGCTCAACGTATCGCCGGACTTGACCTTGTAAAGTTTCTCACCTTCCACCGCTGGAACGGTTGCGCCGTTGACTCCGGTCGCCGGCGCCGCGGCAGCAGGCGCAGGAATATGCAGCGTCTTGCCGATTTGCAGTTTGGCGGAATCGACACCGGGATTGGCGGCGGCGATCGCCTTCACAGAAACACCGAATTTCTTGCCGATGGTATAGAAGGAATCACCTTTAACGACGGTGTATTCCGTTGCGCCTGCCGCCGGAGCTCCGGGCGCCGGCGCGACCGGCAGATTGGTGTCGGCGGGTGGTGGCGTGGCGGTGTTGGTCAACTGCGGCAGTTCATTGGTCAGGGATTCCAACGGTGGCAGGGCGTTGGTCTCCGCCACGGGTGCCGGCGGTTGTTCGCGTTTGCAACCTTGCATCAGCAGCGGTCCCAGGAAGAGCACGTGCGCGGCGAGCACGATGAAAACGGCGAGCTTCACGCGGGAGCGGCCCTTGATTTTTTGCTCCAGGTTCGAGCCTTGGGGAATGAGTGGATTTGAGTTATTCATTATATTTGGCGCTGGTGGGCGTCCTTTCTTTGAGGTGGTTGGTGGTTCATGGTTGAGTTGCGCCGGGGTTTTTCCTCAAAAACCCCGAAGCAAATTAAAAAATTATTCTTCGACATTGTCGGTTCGGTTGGTCCCGACACGCGCGGGACTTTTGTTGTCGTTCCCCTCCGGGGCGCAGGCTACGGGCCGGAGGCCTGCGTGCGTGACGGCCGACTCCGAGTCGGGGTTGACCGCCTGGCGAAACACATCCCCCCGATGCTGGTGGTTTCGAACCTCGCCCCGTTTAGTAGTGAGGCCGTTGAGCCGCCAGCGTGCCTGCTCGATTACTCCACGGGGCGAGTCGAAGCTGGAGCAAGCGGCTGAAACCAACACCACCTCGCCCGGAACCCCGACCTCCGCCGTCGGGGCTCTGTTGACTGCTTCTAACAACGAACGCATCACGGTGCAAGGAGTAAAAAGGCGCCACGCCGCTTGTCCTTCGCGCGGGGAAGTGCTGACGTCGGGAAAGTTGAAAGCAGCAATCATTTCAGTTTTCTGCTTTCTGCTTTCTGCTTTTTCATTTTCTTTCTTCATCGCTCACCGGATTTTCAAACTGCTCAAGGCCACGACCGCGAACAACACTCCCAAAATGTAAAAGCGCATCACCACTTGCGATTCATACCAGCCTTTTTTTTCAAAATGATGATGAATGGGCGCCATCAAAAAAAGCCGCTGCCCCAACCCATACCGCCGGCGGGTGTAACGAAACCAGCCCGTCTGCAACAGCACCGAACCGGCTTCGATCACAAAAACCCCGCCCGCAATCACCAGCACCAGCGGTTGGTGAATCAGCACGGCGATGATCCCCAGCGCCCCGCCCAGCGGCAGTGAACCCGTGTCGCCCATGAACACTTGCGCCGGATGACAATTGAACCACAAGAAGCCCAACCCCGCGCCGATGATCGCCGCGCAGAACACGGTCAATTCACCGGCGCCCGAGACGTGCGGAATTTGCAGATACTTCGACAGTTCCACATGCCCCGCCGCGTAGGTCATCACCAGGAACACAATCGAAACAATCAACGTGCAGCCAATGGCCAGTCCGTCCAGCCCATCCGTCACGTTGACCGCGTTGGAACTGCCAACGATGGTCAGCACCACCAACACCAGCCCGACGCCGGCGGCACCCGTCATCGCCGGATACTTGTAAAAGGGCACCATGATCTCCGTAATCAACTGGCTGGTCGCCGGCACCATCCACAAGTAAACGCCGATGAACAATGCCAACGCGGACTGCACCCAAAGTTTGACGTGCGATTTGGTTCCTCCGCCGCTCTGCTCCACGATTTTGGCGTAATCATCATAAAACCCCAGCCCGGCCAGCACGATCACCGACAGCAAACTCAGTTGCACCATGGTATTCCACTGCGCCCACAGCAGCGTCGTCAGGTTCAGCACCATGATGATCAGGACGCCGCCCATCGTCGGAGTTCCTTTCTTGCTTAAAACACGCGCCGTCATCCCGCCTGCCGTTTCAGCCTTGTCCAAATATTCCTGTCCAAATTTCAATTCTTTCAACCACACAATCACCCGCGGTCCGAGCCACCAACTCAGCAACAATGCCGTCACCGCCGCGCCGGCGGAACGGAACGTGATGTAACGAAAGAGGCGCAATCCCGAAACCCGATCCGCCCACGCCGTATCCGTGGAGACATCCAGAAAATATTGGCTCAAGTAATAAAACATTCGTCAATCGTGCCGGAACATTGGCAGCGGCTCGCCCCATAGAATAGAAGTGTCTGCATCGCCCGAAGTGGGTGCACCGTTCATTCCACTCGGCGAGTCTTTCGTGAGCTCTAGCTGGTTCCAGTCAGCCAGCCGGATAAGAAAACCCGGAACGCCGAGCGCCACCGCTTGGTCGCGAAGCTGGCGCTGCTCGTTCGCCAGTCGGCGTTTGGACTGCGCATGAACGCACTTGCTGGAGGAGTTTGTCATAATACTATTTGGGTTTAGCTGGCGTGCCCTCCGGAGAGTAGTCTCCGGGCCGGCGGCCGCGCAAAATTTCACCCACTCGCTCCAGGCGAGTGGCGCGCGACGCTTTCAAAAGCACGAGATCGCCGGTTTTCAAAAAGTTTTTCACCGCGTGTCCTGCGGTTTCAACATCATCAAATTCGAATACCCGGTTGAGTCCGGCGGATCGGGCCGCGCCCGCCATCGCCCGGGCCATTTTTCCGACGGCAAACAGTTGTTCGACGCCCAGCTCCGCCGCCCGCCGTCCGACTTCCTCATGCGCCGCCGGACTGTGGGCGCCCAGTTCAGCCATGTCGCCGAGCACCGCCACGCGGCGTCCGGCGCAGGGCAATTCCTGCAACACCTGCAACGCGACGAGCATCGAATCCGCATTGGCGTTATAGGAATCGTCCAGCACCTGGATGCCGTTCACTTCCCACAACTGCAACCGCATCTTCAATGGCTTGCAGTCGGCTAGGCCGCGCTGAATATCAGCGCGGCCCAGGCCCAGTTCCGCACCAACCACCAACCCAAAAAGCGCGTTCACCACCTGATGCCGGCCCGATAAATTGATCCGGTATTCACCGGCAAGCTCCGCCTTCGGCGCCTCCACCTGAAATAGCGCACCCTGTTTCGACGACTGGATGTCGCGCGCGCGCCAATCGTTTTTGTCCGAAAGACCCACGCGCACAATGGGAGCACGGCTGCGTTTGGCAATGCGCTCGATGCCTTCGCTGTCACCGTTGACAAACAGCTTCCCATCCGCCGGCAACAATTCCGCCAACCAACCTTCTTCCTCAATCACGCCATTCATATTCTCAAAATATTCCAAGTGCTCCCGACCCAGACTGGTAATGATGCCGAACTTCGGCTGGATCATCCGCAGCAGCGGCGCCAGTTCGCCGGGATGGTTGGTGGCCACCTCCAGCACCCCGACTTGAGTCGGGGCTTCCAGCTTCAACAAAGTCAACGGTACACCGATGTCATTGTTGAAGCTGGCTTCGCTCGCCAGCGTGGTCAGTTTTTGACGCAACACTGCCGCCAACAATTCCTTGGTCGTCGTTTTTCCGTTCGACCCGCCCACCGCGATGACCGGCAATGCGAAGTCCATCCGGTAACGCGCCGCCAACCGGCCCAAAGCCTGGCGCGGATCAGCCACCGTGATCACGGCGCAGCCGATGGCGGGCGTGACAGTTGCTTTGGAACGATTTATCAATACAGCAGCGGCACCCTTGCGCGCCACTTCGGCCAGAAAATCGTGACCGTCGAATCGTTCGCCGGCCAACGCCACAAACAAGTCACCCCGCTGCGCCTGCCGTGAATCCGTGCAGACGCGGTTGATCAACGTCTCCGGAGCGCCACTGACTTGTTCCCCTGCGCAGGCGGCAACGACATATTTCAAAGAGCGAGGCTCCATCGCAAAAGCCGAAAGCAGAAACTCGAAAGCAAAAATGATTTCTGTTTCCGGATTGTTATCCTCTGTTTTGCCTTGTGATCCCCTTAAAACGGCCAGGCCGCACCGGCCAACCCTCGCGTCGAAACCTGCCGCTCTACCACCGCTCGCAAAGGTCCGGTGGCCTCTTCAATGTCCGCGGACGATGTAACCGCATTGGAGTCACATTCGATGACGATTGGTTTCTTTCTCACCGCGCCGCAACCGCGCGTGCTGCGTTGCTCCGCGACCGCCGCGACGAGCAGATGGTGGGAGATGAGGGGTAGTGCATTCATTTTATACCTTTGGTTCAGGGTTTCAGGGTGAACGAACTGCGACTGTCTTGGCTGAAAAGTTGGTGACGGCGCCGGCGATGGTTTCCGACAAAGGCGTTTCCTCAAGGTTGTCCGGCCGGATGTTCAGATAGTTGGCGGCACGTTCGGCGATCTGCTTGAATACCGGCGCCGCGGCCTGTCCGCCGTAGTAACCATGTTTCGGTTCGTCCATCACCACAGAAATGCAAAGTTCCGGTTCGTCCGCCGGAAAGAATCCAATGAACGAGGAGAAGAATTTTTCGTTCGAGTAAACGCCGTTGAAGTTTTTCTGCGCGGTGCCGGTCTTGCCGGCCACGGTGTAATGATCCAACGCGGCCTTGGCCGCCGTGCCTTGCGGACTCACCACCGTTTTGAGGGCCGTCACCATTTGCCGGGCCGCGGCTGCACTGATGACCTGCCGCACCGGCTGCGGGGAATAGCTGACCACCGTTTGGTGATCCGCATCCTCCAGTCGTTCCACCAACATGGGTTGCATCAACCAGCCGTGGTTGGCAATGGCGCTCATCGCCATCACCATCTGCAACGGTGTCACCGCCACTTCGTGCCCCATCGGTATGCGGGAAATGGAGAGCTTCGTCCACTGCTTCGGCGGATGCACGATGCCGCTGACTTCGCCGCTGAGCGGGATGCCCGTGCGCGCCCCGAACCCGAAGTCTCGCATGTAACGGTAGAGTTGCGCCTCCCCCAGTTTGATTCCAATCTTGGCCGCGCCGATGTTGGAGGACTTGGTAATAATATTCTCCACCGAGAGCACGCCGTAGGATTCGTGATCTTTCAGCACTTTGCCGGCAAAGATAAATCTTCCGCGCTCGCAATCGAAAACATCTGTCAGTCTCACCACTCGGTCGTTCAACGCGCCGGAAACCACCACGATTTTGAACGTTGATCCCGGCTCCGCAATGTCGCTAATGATCCGATTGCGACGTGCGTCCACCTCCCGGGGATCGTTGCTGAGATTGTTGGGGTCGAAATTGGGCAGCGTTGCCAGCGCCAGGATTTCACCCGTGCGCGGTCGCACCACGATACCCGAAATGCTGATCGGGGTATGCTTCAGCATCGCCGCAGCCAATTCGGATTCGACGATGTGTTGCAGCACCGAATCAATGGTGAGCACGACATTCAAACCGTCGCGCGCCTCCACGTCCTGCTGGCGCAGGGCCACCAACTCGCGCCCCCGTTTGTCTCTCTCCGTCTGTCGCCAGCCACGCGCGCCGTCCAGTTCCGCGTCCAGCGTTCTTTCAATGCCATCCACGCCGCGCCCCGAGTTGTCGAGGTACCCCAGCACATGCGCGGCTAGAGCCTGATTGGGATAAATTCGCATTTGTTCTTCTTCAGCAAAAATGGCCTTGTGTTGTAAATCGCGCAGAAAGATTCTTTCCTTTTTGGTCAGCTTGCTAACGTCCATGCCGAAGGTCTGGCTCGCGAGACTTTCTTGAATGCTTTTCCACTCCTCGATTTTGACCTTGGATTTGAGCGGGACGTTTTGATCGAAGACGGGTTCGCCCTTGGGGTTGAGGCGGAGCACGCGCGGCTTGAGCCGTTCGGCGAGAGAGACTTCGCTGACTTTCAGCAACGGCGCGAGCACCCGCGCCACTTCGGCATAACGATCGCCCATCAAACTGGGGTCGGCGCAAACGGTTTTGACGAAGATGCTCGTGGCCAGGAGATTGCCCCGCGCATCGAGGATGTCCCCGCGCCGGGGCGCGACTTGCAATGTGCGCTCGGTGTATTCCTGCGCCTTGGCCAGAAGTTGAGCGTGGCGCAACACCTGCAGGTCCACCAAGCGGTAGCCCAACCCGCCAAAAGCCGCCACCAGCAACAGCGCCAGCGTCAACACCCTCTGATATTGCAAACTCTTGACCATTTGTTTTCAAAGTTTACCAACCGCCCGTGCCGATCGGTTCCTCATCCGACGGCGTCACGGGCGGCGGTAAAAAATTCATCGTTTTGCTCAAGGCATCGTTCCATCGCGCGTCTGGTCGCTGGCGTAATGCCGTTCGCCCCCAACGCCGAGCCGGGGTTCGATCAACGTCCGGATCTGCGACGGTTGCGGCAGGCCCAGTCCCAACTTCAGTTCCTTCACCCGATAATCCAGCCATTTCGGGGAACGCAGCGCCGCCAGCGTGTCGCGCCCTAATTTGTTCTGGCGCTGTAATTCACTCAGCCGCACTTCGCGCCGTTTCATCTGCTGGCCGAGTTGGTCGATCTGGTTTTTCTGCCAGACATAGCCGATGCCGGACCCGCCAATGAACAGGCACAGCAACAGGGCTTTGAGTGCGGGGCCAAAGCGAATCGCCGCAGACTGATTTTTTTGATTTCGCGCCATGTTAAATTTTTTCCAACACCCGCAACTGCGCGCTCCGGCAGCGCGGATTCGCGGCCAACTCGGCGGGCGATGGTTTCACCGCTTTGCGCTGCACCCATTTCATTTCCGGGACGCGTGGTCGTCGCAACTCCGGCACGTCCACTTCGCCCTCGAAAGTGTATTCCCGCGTCCTCTCACGTCCGAAATCCTTCACGACACGGTCTTCGATCGAATGAAACGTGATGACCACCAGCCGCCCGCCCGGTTTCAGAATCTTCAAGGCAGCCGCCAATCCGCGTTCCAAAGAACTGATCTCTTCATTTACTGCCAGGCGTAACGCCTGAAAAATCCGCGTCGCTGGATGCGTCTTCTTTCCGCGACGCGGCGCCAATCGTTCAATCAGCTTTGCCAGTTGCGCAGTCGTCTCGATCCGACGCTGTTGGCCTCCGGCCCGTGCGCCGCTGCGGCGCTGAGCGCGTTCTTGCTCAATGGCCCGCGCGAACCGTCGCGCTTGCCGTTCATCGCCCAGCTCCCAAAATATTCTCGCCAGCTCATCCGCGCTCGCTTCATTCACCAAATTCGCCGCCGTCAATTGCTGGCGCGGGTCCATCCGCATATCGAGCGGGCCGTCCTGTTGAAAACTAAACCCGCGCTCTGCCGAATCGAGTTGCGGCGAACTGACACCCAGGTCCAATAACACTCCGTCGCAACTGTCCGGCGCCACCCAATCGCCCAACTCCGCAAAATTCCCCTGGCGAAGTTCGAAGCGACCCGCAAATTCCGCCAGCCGTCGCCGGGTTGCTTCAAGGGCGGCGCCATCGCGATCGCAGCCAGATAACCACCCAGTCGGACGGCTCGCGGCCAAAATGGCTGCTGCGTGTCCACCCCCACCGACCGTTCCGTCGGCGTACCGCCCCCCCGGCCGCGGTCTTATCGCAGCCATCACCTCCGCCACCATCACTGGGTTGTGGACGAAATTGCGTGCCACGCATGATGTCCCTGTCAAATGGGCGTTTGCTCCGAACCGAAAATCCGCGATGCCAATCGTCCCCATGATTTCGCCATCGGCTCGCGGCCGCTTACCTGCATCGGAACTTGTTGCGGCGCATCCGGCTTTTCCCGGTTGTGCACGGGAATGATTTCCAGATCCGTGTCACTCAAATCATTCCGAACCACTTTGACCTTATCCAAAGAGAGCTCGCCCTGCACCGCAGCCTTGATGAGTCTGGCGTTTTCGGGTTTCCCCTGGCACCTGCGTCGCCCCCAATACGAAAGCGGGTTGATTTTTTTCAGCGCGCTTGTGACTGACGCAGACGCCTTGCCACAGACAGCGAGAATGGAGATTCCGCTCTTCAAGAAAATTTCCCTCGTGCCAATCAACAATGACTTGACCGGTAGTATTTTTGGTTTTGCTTCCCACTTGGTCATTGGGGGAGCTTGAATTTGCGACACTGGCGATGGAGTGATTGGTTCTGTCTTTCTCGTCGAAGCAGGCGGAATGGTGCGGGCATTGGAATTGAATTTGGGCAACAACCCTTCTGTCATCCGGTAACGGCCGGTTGCTTCTTTGATGTCCATCAAAGATTTGCTCGCCGTGAGAAGTTGCATTGGGTTCATGGGCATTAAATCAGTTTAAACGCTTCCGGTAACAACGCCGCATCCACCGCACTCGCGGTTTCGTAGCGTTCGGGATTCCAAATCTCAAACCGGTCCACCAATCCAACCAGCACCGCTTCCTTCTCGATATTCACTGCCTTCGCCATCACTTCAGGCACACAAATGCGTCCGCCTTTGTCCAAAGCCACGCTCGCCGATTTGCTGCCCAATAGTCGCCGCAATGCAGACGCCTTTGGATCGGCGAAAGGCATCGCTTTGATTTTTCCCGCCAACGCTTGCATTTCCGGCGGCGGCAAGACCAGCAGGCAAGCCTCCGCCTGCGCACCGTTTGGCCAAAGTATCAACGTGAGTTCCACGTCCGGCTTCGTCGGACGCCATTTGGCAGGGATCTGCACGCGCCGCTTCTCGTCCACGCCGCGACGAAATAGCGAGTGATAATGGATCAACTCGTTGGTAGATTCAGTTGGCATTCAGGTTTAGTTGGGCCAAACATCAACCCATTTCTATCCACAACGACCCACTGTTAACCACTTTCCCCCATTCATTGTCAACAATTTTCTCGCGGATTTGTTTATTACGAAGTTATTCACAACTTGTGCGTCCGTTGTAACCTACTGGAAAGACTCGAACTTGAACGAACAAAACCCAATGAATGCGGCAGTTTATGGGCATTTGAAGGAATTTGCTCGCTGTAGTTCACAACCGAGGTTGCATATGGGGTTGGGAATGTTGCCCTTGGCAGCCTCGATAAAAGGGATAAATGGCTGGAGTTCACGCACCTCGCAACCTTCTGTTCCACTTTCGAAATAATCTTTGAAACGAGCGCGAAGCTGTGGAGGCTGTGGCAGGTATAATTTGGGCGATGCCTTGAACAATTCTATAGCGTGCGCACTGCTGATTTTGATTTTTTTCTGCCGCCCGCGCTGATTGCGCAATCACCGGCGGACGAACGCGACCAATCAAGGTTGCTGGTTCTGCAACGCAACGATGGCCAGATCTTTCATCGTCACTTTCGCGATCTGCTGGCGTATCTGCGTCCTGGCGATGTGCTTGTGCTCAACAATTCGCGTGTCATTCCCGCGCGCTTGCGCGGCACCAATGCGAGGAGCGGCGGACAATTTGAAATTCTGTTGCTGGAGGAGAACAAGCTCAACGATTGGTGGGTGATGTTGCGACCGGGCAGACGCGCGCGCATCGGAACACAAATTGATTTGCGCGATGCGGACGGCAATTGCAGCCACGTGCAGGCGACCGTGATCGACAAAAATGAAGAAGGGCATCGTCGTCTGCGCTTCACAGGCGCGCCAGACATTCGCCTGTCGCTGGATGCCTTGGGTGAGGTTCCCCTGCCACCGTATATCCGGCGCGCCGGTGCCGGCCAACGCGACCAGGACCGGGTGCGGTACCAAACGGTTTACGCCCGGCCCGCTGGCTCCGTCGCCGCGCCGACCGCCGGGCTTCATTTCACCCAGGCATTGCTGGATGAAATCCGCGCACGCGAAGTGCAGGTTTGTTTTGTGACGCTGCACGTTGGGCTTGCCACTTTCGCGCCCGTCAAAACTGAATCACTCGCCGCTCACATCATGCATGAGGAGCGATATGAACTCAGCGGGGAAACGGCAAACATCATTAACGAAGCAAAACGCTCCAACCGTCGGGTCATTGCCGTCGGCACAACCACCGTTCGCGTATTGGAGAGCGTGGCCAGGAAACATCATGGGCAGATGATCCCCGGCAAGGGCCGCACCAAGATTTTTATTTACCCGCCCTACCCATTCAAAATTGCAGACGCCGTGTTGACCAATTTCCATCTGCCGCGTTCCACCTTGCTGATGTTGGTCAGCTCCTTCGCCGCTCCCAACGAGATTCGCGGACGCGAGATGGTTCTGTCCGCTTACGCCGAAGCGGTGCGCGAGCACTATCGCTTCTTCAGTTACGGCGACGCGATGTTGATCTTATGAATAACTCACGCACGAACAGGCGAAGGCCAGCCTCGGGCCATCCGAAACTCAAAACCCGAAACTCAGAACTTCCTTTCATCCTGGTGAACATGGCGATGACGGCAGATGGCAAGATTGCCACGGCCAATCGCGCCTTTTCCTCCTTCGGCAGCCGGCGTGATCACGACCACTTGTTGGCATTGCGTGCCACAGCGGACGCCGTGATGGCTGGCGCGCGCACGGTGGACTCCAACCCTGTGAACCTTGGTCCCGGTCCAGCCAAATACCGTCGTCTGCGGCTCAAAAACGGACTCGCAGATTACAACTTGCGCGTCATCGTCAGCGGCAGCGGCACAATCAATCCACGTGCCGAAATATTCCGACACCGCTTTTCTCCCATCCTCCTTCTCACAACGAAACGTGCGACGAGGGTTAAACTCAAAACACTTCGGGCCTTGGCGGATGAAGTGAAAATCCTCGGCGCGACCAGGATTGATTTTCGCAACGCCCTGCGCTGGTTGCGGAGACAATGGAAAATCAAACGGCTGCTTTGCGAAGGCGGCGGCGAACTCAACAGCGCCTTGTTTGCTGCAGGTCTGGTGGACGAATTGCACCTCACGGTGTGTCCGAAGATATTTGGTGGCCACACCCCACCGACAATCGCTGACGGCCGTGGCCTCGCGAGATTGGGTGAGGCGACACATCTGAGATTGAAGTCGCTGAAACGTGTGGCGGACGAATTGTTCCTGGTCTATCAAGTCCTGCGTTGAAAGAGAGTTGAGACCGGAGAGTGGATGGTTCAAACCATGAACCAGCAGAGTTCTGAATGCCGTGGAAAAAGCAGCCCTTGGCAAAACGGGACTGAAAAGCCTACGCAATTGGACCCGGATGGGCGTGGACCAGAAAACCACAAGATCGGAATCCGAATCTGAGTTGATCTGCGTTTCGCGGCGGCGGAAGCACATTTATGATTTCCCAATTTCTGCTTTCAGATTTTTTCATGACGCTGCTGTTTTCCCCTCTTGACTCTGCGGAACAGACTCACAATATTCCCCGGCTAATTTGCAGACAATTGAGTGGCGCACAGCAGAAGCATTATGGGAAAATCGAAGGTTAGGAAATCGACCTTAAAATCCGGCGGCAAATCAATCGCTCACCCCCCCGACCAATCCACCGCTGTCAGACGCCAGCCAGCAACTCCTGACCAAACAATCGCACCTTCGATGCGGGCAGGCAAAATGCATACCGGGACCCACGATAAACTTCGCGTAAACCACGAGCGCCGCAAAAACCCCGCGCACCTGGCGGGTGTCGGGCCCGCCGCCGCCCTGCCGCACGTCGGCACCATCCGAAGTCTGACCGGCGTGGAATTGACCGAAAAGATCAAGGATTTGGTCCGTCTGGCCCAGGAACAAGGCTACCTGACCTATGGCGATATCAATGACGCGTTGCCGGAAAGCGTCAACTCACCGGAAGAACTGGACGAGATTTATATCAAACTGCGCAACCTCGAGATCGAGATCGTGGATCAGGCGGAGGTCGATCGCATCAAGCAGCCGGAACCCGAAGAAGAGGAGGAAAAGGGGCGGCTGGACATTCTGGATGATCCCGTACGCATGTATCTTAAGCAGATGGGGCAGGTGGCTTTGCTGACGCGCGAACAGGAAGTGGAGATTTCCAAGCGGATTGAGAACGCGGAAAATGAGGTCAAGCGAATCATCTACAGTTTTGGATTTGCCGGCAAGGAACACATTGCATTGGCCGAAAAATTGATCTCCGAACCACCGAAAGAACGGTTCGACCGCGTCGTCGTGGACAAAAAAATTGACGGCCGCGAAAGTCACCTCAAAACGCTCCGCAAACTGGTGCGACACGTTCGCCTCATCGACCAGCAAGTGGATGAAAAATACGCGCAATGGCGCAACGGCTCTTCCAAGACCAAACGCGACAAACTCTTTACCGCCTTCAAAAAGCACGACAAGAAGCTCCAGGGCACTTTTATAAAGTTTTACTACAAGCAAAGAGTCATCGAAGAAATGTCGCTGGTCGCAGAGAATATCCATGACAAAATCCAGTTGAGCCGGCGGGTGATTCAGGAATGGGACCGACAGCGCAAGTCCCCCCAACAACAGGCCGTCATCCATTCTGAGGAGTGCAAAATCCGCGCCCTCGAGGAGTTCGTTCGCATGCCCGACAGCGATTACCTCAAAGCTTACGAACAGTTGAAACGTTTTTCCGCCAAAGCGCTCCAGGCCAAGACTGAGATGGTGGAAGCCAATCTGCGGCTCGTCATTTCCATCGCCAAGAAATACACCAATCGCGGCCTCTCCTTCCTTGACTTGATCCAGGAAGGCAACATGGGGTTGATGAAGGCGGTGGAAAAGTTTGAATACCGCCGCGGCTACAAATTCTCCACCTACGCCACCTGGTGGATTCGCCAGGCCATCACCCGGTCCATTGCCGACCAGGCCCGCACCATCCGCATTCCCGTGCACATGATCGAGACCATCAACAAGCTGATGCGGGTGCAGAAACAACTCATCCAGGATTTCGGGCGCGAAGCCACGCCGGAAGAAATGGCGGATGAAATGCAACTTCCGGTCGAACGCGTCCGCGCCGTATTGAAAATGGCGCAACAACCCATCTCGTTGCAATCCCCCGTGGGCGACAGTGAAGACACCAACTTCGGCGACTTCATCGAGGACAAGGCCACCGAAAACCCGGCCGAGATGACCAGTTTCAGTCTGTTGAAGGACAAATTGGGCGACGTGCTGACGAGCCTGACCGAGCGCGAACGAAAGGTTTTGGAACTGCGCTTTGGCCTGGGCGACGGTTATTCGCGCACGCTGGAAGAAGTCGGCAAACAATTCAAAGTTACGCGGGAGCGCATCCGCCAGATTGAAGCCAAAGCCTTGCGCAAAATGCGGCATCCCACCCGCATCCGCCAGTTGCACGGCTTCCTGGAAATACAGGAAGTGGAATAACTCGACTCTTGCTTTCGTATCCTGTTGTGCGTTCCAGGCAAACTCCCAGTTGACGTGGGTTTGCTCCGTCCAACGTTTTGCCGCAACAGAATACTTACCGCCTGCCTGAAAAAGTTCGTCCGCCGCGGCGGGCGAATTAACTTGTCCCCTGCCCGGCGGTCAGCAGAATAATTCTTTGTCCGAACCATTCGACTATGGACCCATAGCTCAGTGGTTAGAGCAGGCGACTCATAATCGCTTGGTGGTTGGCTCGCATCTTTTTCATTTCACAACACTTACGCAAACGCTGATTTTTTCTGGGCCACTTCTGGGCCACTTTTTGAGAGTGCTTTCGCAGGAATAGCTCCTTCACCAGCTTCCAATTAGCGTTGAACTTCAGCCCTCGGAATCAGAATGCGTCGCAGCCCAGGCAGCTTCCGCAGCACCTTGCGGCGAACGAGACGCCGCACCGTTTCTTCGCATACGCCCAATTCGGTCGCGCTGTTTTTCACGTCAAGGGTCTGACATTCGGGAATCGTTGTCGCATTCATAAAAGCTCAAGTTTCACGAGCCGACAGCATACGACCCATCGCGACTTCTTTGGTGAATCTGGGACACAACATGTCGTTATCCAAATTGAGTGATGGATGAAGGCGAGCGTGACCGGTTAGGTGGGATTGGTGGGCCTGCTCGGACTTGAACCGAGAACCAAAGCATTATGAGTGCTCTGCTCTAACCAATTGAGCTACAGGCCCACGTGGGAAAGGTTGCAGAAGCACCAGGAACTTTCAATAGCAGAGCCGAAAGATTGAATTGTCATGCTCCATGCTCCTGACCAAGAGCATGAGCGAGGGCTGTTTAGTTTCAGGTTCAAACGCTCGCTTTCATCCGGTGTTTCGGCCGGACTGCGTTTGCTTTGTTCTGCGTTTTCAAGTTTTTCTCCTGGCTCTCGTCAACTGACGCTGCTTCGACCTGGCTTGGCGCTTGGTTCTTGGTGAGGTCCAGTTTTTCCTCGATCTCACTCTGGCGACGGGTCAACTGTTGGTAACGCTCCTCGCGCTCGAAATGCGCGCCGACTTTGGTTTCCAACTCTTTCGCCCGCTTGTTGGCGTCGGCAATGTCGTATTCAAGCTTGGACGCACGCTCCTCAAATCCTTGGACGTTCGCTTCGAGCGAACGAATCGTGCCTATCTCAATCACGAGCGGATTGCCGCCTTGAGCGCGTCGGTGGTCGCGGCGATTTCGGCTTTCAACGCGATGCGCCGTGCTGTCGCGTCGGTTGAGACGGACAGGTAACCCAACAAACTCATTCTTGGCGGCCTACGCGCGGCACCGTTACTGGATTTTCACGTCGATAGCCTTCGACTTAGCATTCGGATTCTTCGGCAAATGGATCTTCAGAACGCCGTCCTTGAACTCCGATGTGACCTTAGTTCCATCCGCGTCGTCAGGCAGCGTGAAGGAGCGTTCGAAGCTTCCGTAACAGCGCTCGATGCGATGATACTTTTTACCCTTCTCTTCCTTCTCGGCCTTCCGCTCGCCGATGATACTTAATACACCGTCCTCCACTTTCACTTTTAGATCTTCCTTTTTTACTTCGGGCACTTCGGCTTTGAGGAGGTACTCGCGTTCTTCCTCGACGATATCCACCAACGGCGACCATTCGGTGACCGTCATCGGTTCTTTCAACTCCGGCCAGGAGCCGAAGATTTGATTCATGCGGCTCTGCATCCGCTCCATCTCGCGGATGGGATTCCAGCGAGTTATCGATCCCCACTCTTCCAGTTCATTCGATTTCCGAAACGGATTCCATTTAGTCAGTGTATTCATAGTTCGTGTTTTTCAATTTCCGGCGGCATTCGTTTTTGCGGTGTGAAGTTGGCTCCGCCGTTTTGCCAATCCCTAGCACCGTTTACGCGGGTCAAGCCCCGCCTCGGCATCTGCAAGTCAATCAACCTCGCTAAAGCACTGGCGCGCGTCGTTGATTTGCAAGTTGAGATACCCGGAGTCGCCGCGATGGTTTCGGGGCTACGGCACGAGCGCTTGCAGTATTCGTCACCGGATTCGAGACGGCTGGGGGCGGCTTTGACATCGCGCTGTTTGTATCAGCCGCAACTGACTTTCGTTGAGCCAAGACCTTCTTTTCGGCTTCCAGCCAATAATCGAGATCGTGACTGGATTGTCGGCCACCCTCTTCCCAAAGTGATTTAGCCACGGAAGCGATTGTTTCCTGATTGTTCTGTGTTGTCTCTAAAGTTGGCGTGTTCATACGTTTGCCTTCGATTTCATTGTACTAATTTACTTTTCCATCACCGCACCAGCAATTAGACGCGCGTCTTATTTTGAATCAGGAATCGAATGCCTCTGGGTAAGGAATTCGCCTACGAAGCAATGGGGTAATCGCTTCGGAAAACGCACAGCGCGTTCTGGTCGGTATGAGGCCGGACAAATTCCGGTGTGTCTTAGCCAAGATACGGAAAGCGCATAGGGACAAAGGAGCGAGAAAATGAATGATGGCAGGAACGCCACTCACACTGGAAATCCAAAGCGGGAGCTCTCGCGCCGCAGAACGTCTCTGCGCCGTGTCAATGGCTTCGCAAGAACAAAGACTATGAGCTTTTCACTTAACCGAATGCTTAAGGTCATCGCGCTCTACGCGGCGGGCGCCTGCCTGCTCGCCCTGCCCTTGCTGTGGAGTCATCGCGCGGCGCCACCGCCCAGTTCGGAATCGACGACTCGCCTCAATGTCGCAACGCCGAGAATGCCATTGGGGCCACGCGCCACGATTCGGGCAAACATCTGTTGCTGCGGCTCTGGAGCCTGGGCGGCCGTCGGTTTCTAATCATCGATGAAGGGAAGGCGAAATGAAACTCACCAGCGAAACCTTTGCCGAAGGTCATCCCATTCCGACCAAATACACTTGCGACGGTGCCGACGTCTCGCCACCGTTGCAATGGAGCGGCGCGCCGCCGGGCACAAAGAGTTTCGCCTTGATCTGCGATGACCCGGACGCACCCATGGGGACATGGGTGCATTGGGTACTCTACGGGCTGCCGGCCTCCATCAGCGCGTTGCCGGAGAAACTTCCCACGAGCGATAAGCTGCCCGACGGCGCGAGGCAGGGCATCACGCATTTCAAACGTACCGGTTACGGTGGTCCCTGTCCGCCGCCGGGCACGCCTCACCGTTACTTTTTCAAACTCTACGCGCTCGACACCGAACTGGCGCTGAAACCACGCGTGACGAAGCCAGACCTGCTTAAAGCGATGCAAGGCCACGTCCTCAGCGAAGCTTCGTTGATGGGCGTTTATCAACGCCGGCGGTAAAGCGCCACAACCGGAGGAAATACTATGGCTATCATCGGCATCGACCTGGGCACTTCGAACTCCGCCGCCGCGGTTTTGCGCGTCGGCCGGCCTGTCATCATTCCCAGCGCGGAAGGCGTGAGCCTCGGCGGCAAGGCCTTTCCCAGCTTCGTCGCCATCACCGCCGACGGCCATACGCTCGTCGGCGAACTGGCGCGCCGCCAACTCACCGTGAATCCCGAGGGCACCACCACCGCCTTCAAACGCAAGATGGGGCAGCGCCTGCGCGTTCGCTTGCGTGACAAGGAATTCACTCCTGAACAGCTTTCAGCTTTCCTGCTCCAAAAGATCAAACGCGATGCGGAAGCCTTCCTGGGCGAATCGGTCGACAAGGCCGTCGTCACCGTGCCGGCCTACTTTGACGACAACCAGCGCAGCGCCACCAAGGACGCCGCGAAAATCGCCGGACTCGAGGTCGTGCGACTCGTGAACGAACCCACCGCTGCCTCCCTAGCCTACGGGCTCGACCGACTCAAGCAGGAACTCCGCATCGCGGTGGTGGACCTGGGCGGGGGCACTCTCGACGTGACCATCATGGAGTTTGGCAAAGGCGTCTTTGAGGTCAAAGCCACCAGCGGCGACACGCAGCTCGGCGGGACCGACATGAACCTGGCCGTGTTCGAACACTTGGCTGACAAGTTCAAGGAACAAACCGGCGTCGATCCGCGCACGGACATCAAAGCCCGCGCCCGCCTCATGGAAGCCGGCGAGGTCGCCAAGATTGAACTCTCCACCAGCAGCACGACGCGCGTGAACCTCCCGTTCCTCGCCGCCGTGCGCGGCGAACCGGCGCATCTGGATTACGAACTGACCCGCGCCACGCTCGAACACATCGTCCGCCCCGTCATCGACCGCTGCCGCGCGCCGGTCGAACAGGCCCTCCACGATGCCGGCCTCGCCCCGCGTGAACTCGACAAACTGGTCTTTGTTGGCGGCCCTACGCGGATGCCGTGCGTACGCGAGTTCTTTGAAGAACTGCTTCATCGCAAAGCCGAGAAGGGCGTGGATCCAATGGAAGTCGTGGCCTGTGGCGCGGCGGTCCAGGCCGGCGTGCTCAGTGGCGAAGTCGGCAACATCGTCCTCGTCGATGTCACACCGCTCACGCTTGGCGTCGAGACGCTTGGCGGCGTGGCCACGTCGCTCATCGCGCGCAACACGCCCATTCCCGTCAAACGCACCGAGATGTTCACCACAGCCGCCGACCTGCAGACGGCCGTGACCATCCACGTCTTCCAAGGCGAGCGCCCCTTCGCGGCGGACAACACCAGCCTCGGCGAATTCAACCTCGAGGGGCTCGCGCCCGCCCCGCGCGGGATGCCAAAGATTGAAGTCACCTTCGACATCGACGCCAACGGAATCCTCGACGTGTCGGCCAAGGACACCGCCACGGGCAAGTCACAGTCGATTCGTATCAGCGGCTCGACGCGGCTGACCGACGCGGAGAAGGAGCGCATGGTCAAGCAAGCGGAGCAGTCTGCCGAGGCCGACAAGAAGCACCGCCGGGAAGTGGACCAGCTCAACAACGCCGACGCCCTCTGCTACCAGGCGGAGAAGACGCTGGCGGATCACAGCGACAAGATTGCCGACGACTTGAAGAAGCGCATCGACACCGCGGTGAGCGAAACCAAGGAGGCCATCAAGAAGAAGGACGCCGCCCTCGCCACCGAGCGCGCGGACAAGCTCAAGGACGCGTTGCAGGAAGTCGGCAAGAAGCTCTACGCCGAAGCTGCTGCCAGGACGCCCCACGCGCGTGCCGGTGTACAGGAACCGACCGGCGAACCACGCCCCAGCGGGTCCGGCTCACGCGGCAAGGTCGTGGATGCGGAGTTCCGGGAAACAAAACAGCCGTAGCGAACCCAGGAGCCTTGTGCGTCCAACCCATCTTTATCTGACGCTCAATCAAGGGCCTGTTCCCGGTTTACCCCGCCGGGACCAGTCCTGGCCTTCTGTTCGCCAAGCGAACCAGGCCAGTTGAAACGCGCGGCCCGCGAGCGATCGAATGAAGATTCACCATTTAACAGTCTCCGACGCATTCGCCAGCTTGCAGAGCAGAGGGGAAGGACTTTACGCGAAGGAAGCGGCCCGCCGTCTCGCGGAGTTCGGGCCGAACATCGTCGAGCGCGTTCGCGGCGAACCACTGGCGCTGCGCTTTCTCAAAGATTTCACGCACTTCTTTGCCATCATTCTGTGGGTGGCCGCCGGTCTGGCCTTCCTGGCAGACTGGTGGGGTCCGGGCCATGGCATGGCAACATTGGGCTTCGCCATGATCGGCGTCATCGCCGTCAACGGCGTGTTCTCCTTTTGGCAGGAGTTTCGCGCGGAGAAAGCCATCCACTCGCTGCAACGTCTCCTCCCGCGGGAAGCGACTGTGCTGCGGGAGAGTCAGGCGGAAAAAATTCCCGCCGCGGAACTCGTCCCCGGTGACATCGTCCTGCTGGAAGAAGGCGCCAACGTTCCTGCCGACTGCCGGCTACTTGAGGGGTTCGACGTGCGCGTCAACAATGCCACGGTGACTGGCGAATCGCTTCCTCACGCCCGCGACTCGGGACCGTCGAGCGAACCCGAACTGCTCCACAGCGCCAACGTCCTGCTCGCGGGCACATGGCTTGTATCCGGCCAGGCGAAGGCGCTGGTATTTGCCACGGGCGCACATTCGGAATTTGGCAAGATCGCGCGCCTTACGCAGTCGGCGAAGGAACCGATGTCGCCGCTGCAGAAGGAAATTGTCCGGCTCAGTCATCTCGTCGCCGTGCTGGCGCTGGGATTGGGCGTCATTTTCTTTTTCATTGGCCGCGCGATCGGACTCTCGTTCTGGGCCAACTTCATTTTCGCGATCGGGATTATCGTGGCGAACGTGCCCGAAGGCTTGTTGCCCACGGTCACGCTCGCGCTGGCGATGGGCTCCCAGCGCATGGCGCGACGCCACGCCCTCATCCGCCATTTGCCGGCGGTTGAAACGCTTGGCTCGACCACGGTGATTTGCACGGACAAAACCGGAACGCTCACGCAAAACGAAATGGCCGTGACGCGCCTCTACCTGGATGGACAGGTGGTGGATCCGCGGGAAATCGCACAGTCCGGCTCGTTCGTCACGACGCATCGGCGATTTTTTGAGACGGCCTGGTTCTGCCACAATGTCAAACCCGGCAAGCGCGCCGGCTACGGCCAGTGGTTCGGCGATCCGATGGAAATCGCCATTGTCCAGATGGCAGCGAACGTCGGCCTGGACAATCCGGAGTTTCCGCGTCTCGATGAGATTCCTTTCGACTCGCAGCGCAGGCGGCTCGCGACGGTGCAGCAGACACCGGAGGGCGCGGTGCTTTATCTCAAGGGCGCGCCGGAAGTGGTGCTGCCCCGGTGTGAACTGGCCGAGCTGGACGGCGCGCTTATGCCGCTCACCGATGCACTCCGCGCGCGCTTCCGCGCGGCGGAGGAGGCGATGGCAGCGGCGGGTTTGCGCGTGCTGGCCTTCGCGCACCGCCCGGTGCCGACGCGATGCGAGCGCGAGCATCTGGAGGAGCGGCTGACGTTGACCGGACTTGTCGGGCTCGAGGATCCGCCCCGCCCGGAAGTCACCGCGGCCATCGCTCAATGCCGCGCTGCGGGCATCAAGGTCATCATGGTTACGGGCGACCATCCGCAGACCGCGCTGGCCATTGGACGGGAGATCGATCTGGTGCGCTCCAATGCGCCAGTGGTCATCACCGGTGAGCAGTTGCATCGCCTCTCCAACACACAGCTCCAACTTGCGCTCGACGCCCCGGAGATTCTCTTCGCACGCGTTGCCGCCGACCAGAAGATGCGCATCGTTGCCGCGTTGAAACGAAAGCGGGAGATTGTCGCGGTCACGGGTGACGGGGTGAACGACGCGCCCGCCCTGAAGCAGGCCGACATCGGGATCGCCATGGGCCTCAGCGGAACCGACGTGGCGCGCGAGGCGGCGGACATGGTTCTGCTGGATGACAATTTTGCCAGCATCGTCGCCGCGATCGAAGAAGGCCGCGCCGTCTTCGCGAACATCCGCAAATTCCTGACCTACATCCTGACCTCAAACGTGCCGGAGTTGATGCCTTACCTGGCATTCGTGCTGTTCAAGATTCCACTGCCACTGACGGTCATTCAGATTCTTGCCGTGGATCTCGGGACCGACATGGTGCCTGCATTGGGTCTTGGCGCGGAAAAGCCCGGGCCGAACGTCATGCGCCTGCCGCCTCGTCCGCGAGCCGAACGGCTGCTGGACTGGGCGCTTATCGCGCGCGCTTATCTCTGGCTGGGGCCGATGCAGGCGGCGGCGGCGTTGGCGGCGTTTTTCTTCGTCCTGCGCCAGGGCGGCTGGCGCTACGGCGAAACGCTCCCCGCAAACGCGCCCCTTTACCTGCAAGCCACCACGGCCTGTTTGACCGCTATCATCATCATGCAAGTCGCGAACGTTTTTCTGTGCCGCAGCCGACGCGAATCCGTGTTCCGCTTCGGCCTGTTCAGCAATCCGCTGATCTGGCTTGGCCTCGGGGTCGAACTCTCGCTCATTCTGGCCATTGATTACACATCGTGGGGCAACGCTGTCTTCGGCACCGCGCCCATACCCATCAAAGCGTGGCTGTTCGTCCTTCCCTTCGCGCTGGGCATGTTGGCGCTGGAAGAACTTCGCAAATGGATCGTGCGCACACGGTCAAGCGCCAGTTGTGTCGGACCGTCCTCGCTCAATTACAGAAGGAACCTCAAATCGCGGCATCGAACAACCACCTCGACCACTTCAACTGAACTTAAACCAACGGAGAAAAACGCATGAAAATGAAACACTCGCTTGTCTCAACATCCGTCAGCGCGATCGTGCTGGCGATGCTCTCATTCAGCTCGCTTCGGACTTTCGCCCATTGCGACAGCCTGGATGGCCCGGTGGTCAAAGCTGCGCAGCGCGCGCTGGCTGAAGGCAACGTCAACCTGGTTCTCATCTGGGTGCAAAAGAACGATGAAGCCGAAATTAAAGCGGTGTTTCAGAAAACACTCGCCGTGCGAAAGCTGAACGCTGAGGCGCGCGAACTGGCGGACACCTATTTCTTCGAGATGCTCGTGCGCATCCATCGCGCCGGCGAAGGCGCGCCCTACACCGGCCTCAAGCCCGCCGGGCGCGACCTCGGCCCGGCCATTCCCGCCGGAGACAAGGCGCTGGAGACCGGCCAACTCGAACCGGTGCAGCGCCTGCTCTCGAACGAGATGGAACACGGCCTGCACGAACGATTCAAAGAGGCGCTGGCGAAAAGGAAATTCCGCCACGATGACGTCGAGACCGGTCGCGCTTACGTGAACGCCTACGTCGCCTACATTCACTATATCGAGGGACTGCATCAGGCAGCCAAGGGCGCAGTCCACGGCCATCCCGGGGAGTCCGGCGAAACAGACGCGCATCCGGCGGGGCACCACGAGAAACCGTGAACCACCAATGACGACGCCAAAGGCTGCTTCATGCCTGCCACCACCCAGCGCGATTTCTACGAAGTCCTCGGCGTCCCGCGCGAGGCGGACGAAAAGAAGATCAAGGACGCCTTCCGCGAACTCGCGCTCAAGTATCATCCCGACCGGAACAAGGAGCGGGGCGCGGAGGAGAAGTTCAAGGAGATCGCCGAGGCCTACGCGGTGCTCTCCGACCCGAAGAAGCGCGCCGAGTATGACACCGGAGGGTTTGCGGGTGTCGCGAGCTATTCCGCAGAGGATCTGTTTGGCGGGATCAACTTTGAAGAGATCTTCGGTGGCCGCGGCTTCGGCTTCGACTTTGGAATGAGTGGCGGCGGCGGCGGTTTGTTCGAGCGCTTCTTCGGACGAGGCGGACCAGCGCGAGGTGAGGATATCGAGATCATACTCACCATTCCGCTGGAGAAAGTAGCCAGCGGCGGCGAGGCCATCGTGCGCGTGCCACGCTCGGAGAAATGCCCGGAATGTGAGGGCACGGGTTGCAGACCTGGTACGAAGCCGCGCTCTTGCGAGAGGTGCAAGGGGTCCGGGCGGCAGACCACCAGCCGTCGTGATGGCGGCGTGATGTTCCAACAAATCACCACCTGCCCCGAATGCGACGGCAGAGGCCAGTTCATCGACAAGCCGTGCCCCAAGTGTGAGGGTCGCGGCGAAGTCGAGCGCGAGGAGAAAATCACGGTAAAAGTTCCCCCCGGAGTCGAGGAAGAAATGGCCTTGCGCGTCCCCGGCCACGGCTATGCGTCGCCGCAGAAGGGTGTCGTACCTGGCGACCTGCTTGTCGCCATCCGCAGCGAACCTGACGCGCGATTCGAGCGGCACGGCGCCGACCTGTGGCGCGATGCAACCATCGACGTTGCAGACGCTGCCCTCGGCACGAAAATCAATGTGCCCACGCTCGACGGCGAAGTGAAGGTGAACGTGCCTTCCGGCACGCAGCCGGACACCGTGCTGCGCCTGGATGGCAAAGGCTTGCCCAACTTCAAGGCGCGCGGCCACGGCAGCCTCTACATCCGCGTCAACGTGCGCGTTCCGCAGAAACTCTCTCCGGAGGAGCGGAAATTGTTCGAACGCTTACAGGCCATTCGGCGCAAAGACAAATGAGCGCCAGCTTCAACAGCAGCCCGTCCGTGACAGAGACTCGACTCTCCCTCAACGCAGAAGGGCGAACTCATAGGCATCCTCACCGCGGAGAATCTCGGCGAATACCTGATGATTCAAGCTGCTCTGGATCAGTCGTTGCGAGAGAAATTTGGTGGAAGACGGCGTTCAGTTACACGCGTTGAGCGCTGGCCTGCATGAGACGGCGCAAATTCCGATGGGTGTTGGCCAAGATATGGTAAGCGGCTGTTGTCGAGAAGAGATTAAACTAGACGGTTAGGAAAAGCTTTCTTATGAAAAAGATGGCGTCTCGCAAAAAAAACAGAATTCCTCAACCAGACGTCGGTGGTGTGGGCAAAAAGAAACCGCTCGCGCAGAATGCAGTCAAGCTTACGCCTTTCCAAAGCGAGAAGGAGACCCAGCCTTTGGCTCTTTTGCAGGAGCACTTTATCCACTCGGAATTACAACCCGTCATCTTCGAATATTTTAACCTAGCGGCCACGGACGTTTCGCTCGCCAGCACGTTTAACAATTGGCAGACTCGCGCGACGCCCATGAAGCCGCAAAGCGCCGGCAAATGGACGGCGGAAGTGATGCTCAAACCAGGGCGCTACGAATACCGGCTCATCGTCGATGGCCGGTGGCAGGACGATCCGATGGCGACACGGTTCGCCACCAATCCCTTCAGGGGTTTGAATTCCGTCATCAAAGTCGAAGCACTGGGAATTTAAGCTGGAATTGCGGGCTCGCCGACATGTCCAGCAACTTGGCCGCGAGCCGATCATGCGATGAATCGGACCTGTCTGAGACTGATCGTGCTGGTCGCCCTTCCGATGTTTGTATCGGGATGCTCGTCCTTGTTGCCTCATTCGCAGACCGCCACGAAATCGCGATGGAAATCTTACAGCGAGGCGAGGGACGCTTTCGACCGTATCGTGCCGAACGAAACGGGAACGAACGCGCTTTCGGAACTTGGTCTTGACCCGAACGCCAATCCCAACGTCCGCGTCTTGACTTATCTCGATCTCATCCAGCGCTTCCTGCCGAACCAGGCGATCACCAAAGACGACTTGGACAAAGCCGTCCGCAGTTGCATCGAGGGGCGGGAGAAATCCATGGCTTTGGAGGTCGAGTTGAACGAGATTCGAAGCCAGCGCCACGGCAACGTGCTGTTGGACATATTCGGCTTTCAGCGAAACACCCATGAAACCGGATGGCAGTTCAAGGGGTTGCTCCTCCTCCGCGACGGCTTGGTCGTTTACAAACTCTATTCTGGACAGCCGGAGGTTGATCGCAACGAAAAGAAGGTGAAACCGCTGGGTCCGTTGCAGGAGTTGGACAACATCGTGATAGGAACCGTTGAAAGAGTCCGGTAGAAACCACCATGGCAACAGCAGAATCAAAACGGTGGCCCAATCACGACTGAACTTCCCATGCCTTTGGTCATCAACGAAGACATTGCCGGACAACTGGAGGAAGTCGCGCGCATCCTCGCCGAAGGACATGAGCTTGGCGCTGACAGGTGCGGTCATTTGCATGGTGGTCACAGTGGCGTTTAAATGGAGCACTCCGCCATCCACTGGAAACAGTCCAACACAATCGCGCAAGGTACTGGAAAAGGTCCACGAAGGATTGCAATGAAAAAGGATTTGCTCATTGAAGCGGCGATCTATGTTTCCTGTCTTTCACTCGTAAGTCTGTTATGGCACGAGCCTGTGGTATTGCTTCTGTGTTTGTCCATCATCGGTGCGTGGATGCTGTGGCGTTGGCATCGGCGCAGTGACGTGCTTTTCTACCTTGCGGGGTTCGTGCTCGGGCCGTTGGGCGAGGCGATGGCCGTTTACTTCGGCGCATGGACCTACGCCGAGCCGCTTTTTCTCGTGCCCATTTGGCTACCCTGCCTTTGGGGCATCGCCGCCCTCTTCGTAAAGCGGCTTTGCAACACGCTGCTCAAAACAAAATGAACGCGCGGCTACGCAATCTGCCCGTAGGCAAACTGCCATCGGACCTCTTGGCAAAGCTGGTCGGCAGGTTCGAGTCGAAAGACCCACGCGTCGTCGTCGGGCCGGGCGTCGGTTTAGACTGTGCTGTCGTGCGTTTCGGCGAACGACTGCTCGTGTTGAAGTCCGACCCGATTACTTTCGCGGCGGACGAGATCGGTTACTACCTTGTTCAGGTGAACGCGAACGACATCGCTACGACCGGCGCCCAACCGCGCTGGCTCTTGCTCACGATGCTTCTGCCCGAAGGGAAGACGAGCGCAAAGTCCGTCGAACGTATCACAGAACAAGTCCAGGTTGCTTGCTCCGAAATCGGCGTGACGATCATCGGCGGCCACACGGAAATCACACATGACCTGAAACAACCCATTCTCGCGGGAACGCTCATTGGCGAAGTGAAGGGGCAGCATTTGATCACGCCGCGCGGCGTGCGACCCGGTGACCGGCTGCTGCTCACCAAAGGTGTGCCGATTGAAGCGACAGCGATTTTGGCGCGGGAGTTTCCCGAGCGGCTGGCGGGTGTGCTCAGCGCCGCAGAGCTTCGGGAAGCCCGGGCGTTTCTGCACAAACCCGGCATTAGTGTCGTGCGGGATGCTCGAATTGCACTGCGCGCCGGCCAGGTGACGGCGATGCACGATCCGACGGAGGGAGGATTGGCGATGGCACTTTGGGAACTGGCCGAGGCAAGCGAGCGGAGGATTTGCTTCGAGCGCTCGGCTGTGCCGGTGCCACCACTGTCAGCGCGAGTTTGTCGGAGCTTGCGCCTTGACCCGCTCAGGGCGATTGCTTCCGGCGCGCTATTGCTGACCACGCCAAAAAAGGATGCCCGCAACATCCAACGTGCCTTGGAGGGTGAAGGAATCGTTTGCGCGCAAATCGGCTGGGTTGAACGCGGCCCTGCCGGTGTGTGGGAAATCTCGCGTGACAAACGCTCGCCTCTGTGCCCGCCGGCTCGAGACGCAATCGCGCGGTTGTTTGAATCGACTCGAAAGCAAAGGAGCAAACATGAATCTGACTATCGTAAAAATCGAAAAGCCCGACGTTATTAATTTCATTCTCGGGCAGACACACTTCATCAAGAGCGTTGAGGACATCCATGAAGCACTCGTCGGTGCCGTGCCTGGCATCCGGTTCGGGCTGGCCTTTTGCGAGGCGTCGGGAAAATGTCTCGTGCGCTGGAGCGGCACCGATGCGGCGATGACTGATCTGGCGAAAAACAACGCCCAGGCGATTGGTGCGGGACACAGCTTTATCGTGTTCCTCGGCGATGGGTTCTATCCGCTGAACGTGCTCAACACGCTCAAGCAAGTGCCGGAAGTGTGCCGAATCTTCTGTGCCACGGCGAATCCGGCCGAGGTTTTGATCGCGCAAACCGAACTGGGCCGCGGAATCCTGGGAGTGGTGGACGGTTGGTCGCCGAAGGGTGTCGAGGACGAGGCGGAGATTGCATGGCGCAAAGGCTTTCTCCGACAAATAGGTTACAAGCTTTGAGCGGTGGACTGCGGATGGCGTCGAATGAGCATGAACTCAATTTTCGTCATTGCGCCTTACAAGTACGAAGCCATGTGGGTCTTCGACGACCCGCGCGTGGGATTGCACCGCGAGCCGTTCGTCAGTGGGGCGGATGTCATGATGGACCGCCTCGTCCTCAACCTGCCGAACGCCGACAAAGGTTTTCGACTTTTGTTTTCCGCCGCGCCGTTTCCCGGTCGCATGGTGAAGTTGGAATGGCGGCGCGAAGAGCATGGCGGCAACTGGTATTACAGCCCAGAGTTCGATATGGAAGGTTGGCTGTGTCCGGCTCTTTACCAGTACTTTAGAGAATCGCCGGCAGCAATTTATGTCCAAGCTCAGGCAAGAAGTAGTTAGACAGAACGCGAGTACCGGGTTGAGATTGTAAGGCTTAGGATTCGTGACGCGGGTGACCCGAAACCATGACGAACGTCAGCATTTGTTCAGAACAAGTTTTGTGAGGCAAGTATGGAAGACATTCATAGCATTTACTTGAAACAGTTGCAGGGTCGCTTGAGCGGCATCGTTTACGAACTCACCAAGGTTCGGTTTTCGTCGTTCCGTCCGTACGAAAATTGGTGCCCGGCGATCAACGCCTATCGATGTCGTGACAGCGTCATCATCTGCGTGGATTTGGCCGGGGTGGACAAATCGCAGATCGATGTCCGGGTGGAATCGCGGCGCGTGTTGATCCGTGGCCGGCGTCAGCCGCTCGAACCGGATGAAACCGAAGGACGGCCGATGCAAATCCTCGCGCTGGAGATTGACCATGGACCGTTCGAGCGCGAAGTGGCGCTGGCTGAGGAGGTCGAGTCCAACGAAGTGCAGGCCGAGCAGCGCAATGGTCTGCTGTGGATTTACCTGCCGCTGCGCCCGCCGGGGTGAAACCACCCTTTTTGGATAGTATGGATACACAACCCTCCATTAAGGATTCGACGCTGGCCGGTTCGGCATCAGAAGCGACGGCCCCTCCTCCCGCTGTCGTGGCCAACAAGCCAGAAGATCAAGGCGAGCCGAAGATTCCTGACGTGCTGGCGATTCTGCCGACGCGCAACCTGGTTCTGTTTCCAGGCACGGTCGCGCCGGTCAGGATCGGGCGACCTGAATCTATCAAGCTTTTGGAGGAGAGTTTGCCGCAGAACAAAATCATCGGTATCCTCACCCAGCGCGTGGCGGAAAACAACAACCCAGGGCCGGACGACCTCTATCGCGTCGGCACAGCCGCGCTGGTGCTGAAGCTCTTGCGCCAGAGCCATGACGCGGTTGTTCTTGTTGTCCACGGACTGCACCGGTTTCGCATTCGAACCGTCCTCCAGACGCAACCGTTCCTGCGCGCCGAGGTGGAATTGCTCGCGTCCATTCCTCCATCTGTGGCAGACAAGGAAGCCGAGGCCGCGTTTCGCAACCTGCGCGAGACGTCGGCGCAGCTAGTGGAGTTGACGCCAGATTTGCCCGATGAGTTGCGTGCCGCCCTGATGAACTTTAAGGACGCCGGCCAATTCGCGGATTTCGTCGCCAGCAATCTGAATTTGGAAGTGGCGCAGAAGCAGGAGGTGCTCGAAGAACTCGACGTATTGAAGCGAGTCCAGGCAGTGCAGCAGCGTGTCTCGTCCCAGCTTGAGATTGCCCGCATCCAGCAGAAATTGCAGAAAGACGTTACTTCGCAATTCACCGACATGCAACGTCGCGCCTATTTGCGCGAACAACTTCGCGCGATTCAACGCGAACTGGGCGAAGGCGAGCAGGAAGTCGGGCGGCAGGTCGATCAGCTTCGGAAACGCCTGGAGGAAGCCAAGCCTCCCAAGCAGGTGATGGAGCAGGCCGAGCGTGAATTGAAGCGACTCAACTACGTGCCGCCAGCCAGCGCGGAGTTCTCCGTCATCGTCAGCTATGTCGAAACGATTGCGGAACTGCCGTGGAGCAAGCTGACCGAGGACAATCTGGACTTGCGCCGAGCGCAGAAGATTCTCGACCGTGACCATTTCGATTTGGAGAAAGTGAAGCGCCGGCTCATCGAGTATCTCGCCGTGCGCAAGCTGAATCCCGAAGGGCGCGGCGCCATTCTTTGCTTCGTCGGCCCACCCGGAGTGGGCAAGACCAGTCTCGGCCAGTCTATTGCGGATGCGCTCGGTCGCAGGTTCACGCGCATGAGTCTCGGCGGAATGCGCGATGAGGCGGAGATTCGGGGGCATCGCCGGACTTACATCGGCTCGATGCCCGGCCGGCTCATTCAGGAATTGCGCCGCCTCGGCACACGGAATCCCGTAATCATGCTCGACGAAGTGGACAAGATTGGTGCCGACTTCCGCGGCGACCCAGCCAGCGCGCTGCTCGAAGTGCTCGATCCACAGCAGAATCACTCTTTCGTTGACCATTACCTGGACGTGCCGTTCGATCTCTCACAGGTCATGTTCATCACTACCGCAAACGTGATGGACCCCGTGCCGCCGGCGTTGCGCGACCGCATGGAAGTCATCGAGATTCCCGGTTACACCGGACGCGAGAAACTCGAAATCGCCAGGAACTACCTCGTGAAACGGCAGCTCACGGAAAACGGTTTGAAGTCGGAGCAATGCAAGTGGTCGGCCCCGGCGCTGACGAAGGTTGTTGAAGATTACACTCGCGAAGCCGGCGTGCGCGAATTGGAACGGCAGGTTGGTGCCGTCTGCCGTGCTGTGGCGGCGCAAGTCGCCAAAGGTGAGCGCGCGCATGTCAGCGTCACGCCGGAAATGGTGCAGACGATACTCGGCCCTGCCAAATACGTCCGCGAGACACGGCTAAAGACGAATCGACCGGGCGTCGTCACAGGTCTTGCCTACACGCCTGCCGGCGGCGAAATTTTGCACATTGAGGCCACGCGCTATCCGGGCAAAGGCAACATCACACTCACGGGACAGATCGGCGACGTGATGAAGGAATCGGCGCAGGCCGCGTTGAGTCTCGTGCGCAGTCGTGTGAAGGAACTCGGCATTGAAGCCGACGCATTCAAGGACACCGACATCCACGTGCACGTGCCAAGCGGGGCGGTGCCCAAGGATGGGCCATCCGCCGGCGTCGCCATGTTCACCGCGCTCGCGTCTCTGTTCACGCAAACGCCCGTGCGTTCGACGGTTGCGATGACCGGCGAGATTACGTTGCGCGGTTTGGTGCTGCCGATCGGCGGTTTGAAGGAAAAAGTGTTGGCTGCAATGCGCGCCGGCATTCAACACGTTGTTATCCCCAAGTTGAATGAAAAGGACCTGCCTGACGTGCCGGCGGAGGTCAAAAAGAAGCTGAAATTCACGCTGGCAGAGACCGTCGATGAAGTGCTCGCGGCAGCGCTGGAAAGAACCAATCGCAAGCCTCTGAGCAAACCAGAAGGTGCGAGGAAAGTGAATACTTCCGCCCAGAGGTTGCGCCCAGCGGCCAAGACGCATCGTCGGGCTGTGACGCCCGCGTGAAACTGGTATGGAAGTACGGCCGATGATAGACCCGGGCGTAGTGCGCGGCGAATGGTGGCACCGGCTCGAAGACGGTCGCATCCAATGCGACCTGTGTCCGCGCTTCTGTAAGATGCAGGAAGGACAGCGGGGGTTCTGCTTCATTCGCCAGGCCCGCGACGGCGGTGTTGTTCTGACGAGTTATGGTCGCGCGTCAGGCTTCTGCATTGATCCCATCGAAAAAAAACCTTTGAATCACTTCTATCCGGGGACGAGTGTTCTCTCCTTCGGCACCGCGGGCTGCAATCTCGGCTGTCGCTTCTGTCAGAACTGGGACATCTCAAAAGCGCGCGAGGACGACCGCCTCAGCGCCTGGGCCACGCCGGCAGCGGTCGCAGAAGCTGCGTTCAACTCAGGCTGCCGAAGCATCGCCTTTACTTACAACGACCCGGTGGTTTTCGCCGAGTATGCCATCGACTGCGCCATCGCCGCACATGAACGTGGCATCAAGACCGTGGCGGTGTCAGCCGGCTACATGAACCCCGAGCCGCGCAAGGAATTCTACGCGCACATGGACGCGGCCAACATCGACTTGAAAGCATTTACGGAGCAGTTCTACCAAAAGATTTCCTTCGCTGAATTAGGCGCCGTGCTCGACACGTTGCGCTGGCTGAAGCACGAGACCAAGGTTTGGTTGGAAGTCACGACCCTGCTCATTCCAGACCACAACGACTCGGAACAAGAAGTTGCACGGCTGTGCGACTGGTTTGCCAAGAACCTCGGGCCGGATGTGCCGCTGCACTTCTCTGCGTTTCATCCCGACTTCAAAATGCTTGATGTTCCGCCAACGCCGCCAGCGACTCTGACGCGGGCCCGCCTGCAGGCCTTGAGCGCAGGAATCCATCACGTTTACACGGGCAACGTGGAGGACGTGGAAGGACAATCCACTTATTGTCCTGCTTGTCGCCGGTTGCTGATCGAACGGAACTGGTATCGACTGGGCCAATGGAACCTGGATGCGAACGGCAACTGTCCGTTCTGTGCGTCACGCCTGGCCGGGCACTTTGATCCGCAGCCGGGACGATGGGGCAGGCGGCGCCGACCGGTGTTTATTCGCAGTCAACCCGACGATTCGCAATAGCGGCAGAAGTTGGACGGCTTTGGCAATCGCCATCAGGAATGTCAGCACGATTTGTCATTCAGGAGCATCAAGCCCGGACGCATCACTTTGATTTCAGGCTCGAAAAAGAAGGTGTGCTAAAAAGCTGGGCGGTTCCGAAAGGGGTCCCTGACGAACCGGGGACGAAGCGGCTGGCCATCCAGGTTGATGACCATGCTCTGGAATACGGCGGTTTCGAGGGAACCATTCCTGCGGGCAACTACGGCGCGGGCACGGTGCGGATTTGGGACCGCGGGCATTACGACCTGCAGGAGTGGAGTCCTGACAAAATTGTTTTCACGTTGCACGGGGAACGATTGGATGGAACCTACAGTCTCGTGCGATTCAAAGGCGGAGGAGCGAACCGTTGGCTGCTGATGCGAACCAAAGAATGAATCACCATCTGTCAAAATTGAATCACGACAAACCAATGAAGCCCCTCACAGTGTTGTCACGCCCTTGTAGCTGCTCCAAACAATGGCCGGAGTAAATGACACGAGCGTCAACGGGAGCGGACAGGCGCGCTGTGGTTTCGAAGGGCGAAGCTCCCGCCGATCACGGATCTGCTTCCCTTGGGGTTGCAAGGACGCTCGTCCTTGCTGTTCCGTTTCGGCAGATTTACTCACGATGCGCGGACAGTACGAAGGTTTCTTCCGCATGGATCAAGTTGGTTGTGGCAGCAGATTGCTGCGAGGCGGCGCTCCGCGTTGCTGCTTTAGTCGCCGGCAAACCAAAGCTGAAAAATCATTTCCATGGTTTGCCCGCAGCCGGATTGGACACTGTTTCCGGGCCATCGCAGTTGCAGGGTGACGTCGAGAACACGTCGCGCCCTTTCTCCCGGACAACGATCACCGGGCAGTGAGCATATCGGATGACTTTCTCCGTCGTGCTGCCCAAGGTGGAAGAGAAAGTCCCTCGTCCACTATGTGTGGCAATGATGATTACATCGGCGTTCAACGATTTGGCGGCGCAGACGATTTCCCGAAACGGCCTTCCGGTCTTGACGAGAGAATGAATCGGCACGTCACCATCGATCGCGTCAATCAGTTTGCTCAATTCGCGTTCGTAGCTTTCCTGCCGCCGTTCCAGCCAGGAAACGTATTCCGCCTCGCCGTACTCGAAGCTGGTGGGTTCGTCCGGAACCACGGCGAGCAACGTGACCTCGGCTCCGTATTGCTTGCCAAACGCGATGGCGCTGCGCAACGCCCGTTTGGAGCAATCCGAGAAATCAGTTGGCACCAGGATTCTCTTGATCTTGATCCCGAACGCGGCTGATTTCGAAGGCAACGGCTCCATGTCCAACAACCGTGTGTCCCTCGACTTGAGTTCGACCGGCGGGCTTGTCCTTTTGTGCTCAGATTCGATTTTCATATCCCAATTCTTTCGTACGTCCGAAACGGATTTTGGACTCCACGATTCTTGCCAAAGTCGAACCGTTCCTTGTTCGTGAATGCTTTTGCCAGTTCGATGTTGAGAGCGGGCGAAGTTTTTCGCTCAAAGCGGTGTTAGGCAAAATACCCAGCAAGAACCGCCTGAGTGGGATCCGACGGGCTTCCCTTAGAAATGTTAATGCTTGAAAGCGCGGTCTCGCATCCTACCACCAAGAAACGACCAACGTTTGGCAAGATCAGTGGAGCAGATTCGCGTGAGCGCGACAAAAGTGTAATTGATACGAAACAAGGGAATGACGTTGCGCGATACGCGCACAAGTGAAAGGAGATGTTTATGGCAACGTGCGAGGTTTGTGGAAATGATTATGACAAGGCGTTTCGGGTGAAGGTGGGCCGCAAGACCCATGTGTTTGATAGCTTTGAGTGCGCCATTCATGCGTTGGCGCCGCTCTGCAAACATTGCGGGTGCAAGATTATCGGCCACGGCGTGGAAGCAAGAGGGAAGCTGTTCTGCTGTGCCAATTGCGCGAGCAAAGAAGGGGTGCGTGGCATTATTGATCGAGTTTGACCACATCAGGCCCGGAGAATGGTCATGAAAGCGAGAGCCGAAAACCCGGCGCGAACACGGCGGGACCGTCTGATACACGAGATGGTTCATGATCCGTATAAAACCAAGCGCAAGCTTTCAGAACCCACTGTTTGCCCAGTCTGCAACGCGGTGTTTCTGAACGGTCGCTGGCGGTGGGTTGATTCATGGCCACTGAGTGCCAACAAGGCAATCTGTCAGGCCTGTCACCGAACCAAGGACGATTACCCCGCCGGCGTGCTCATATTAACCGGCCCGTTTGTGCGGACACACAAAGTGGAATTGATCAACCTTGCCCGGCATCACGAGCGGGAAGAGAACATCGAACACCCGCTGCATCGCATCATGCGAATCGAAGAACATCCCGACTCGCTGGTGATCAAGACGACCGACATTCACCTTCCGAGGCGCATCGCCGACGCGGTTCATCATGCTTACAAGGGAGAACTTGATCTGCATTACGACAAGGAAGGATATTTCGCTCGAGCCAACTGGAGGTATGAACAGTAACCATCAAACTAATGAGGAACAATATGCCACTCTACGAATACATTTGCCGCAAATGCCACAAGAAATTCGGCGAAGTTCTGACGATCAAAGAACACGAGTCGAAAAAGATTCGTTGCCCGAAGTGCGACAGCCCAGACTTGGAAAAGGTCATTGAACCTTTTGTCGCGGTCACGTCGAAAAAGAGCGGGACGTGGTGACAGCAGGGGCGAATTCCCCTCACCAAGCAGGCGTTTGGAATAATTCTCGGGCGAACCTGGCTTCAGGCAAGTAATGGCCGAAGTTCGCCAATTAACGGGAAGCGCACCCAGCCGGGCAGCAGGAGTGTTAAGATGTAAAACCGATGCACCGGTTTCGATCATCATGCAAATGGTGAAAGGAAATAGACGGAGGAGAAAACTGAGAGCAAGAACTCGGTTGTCGTCCGGAAGCTCTTGGTGAAGTACGTGCGAAACCCGGAGCCATTAAAAGATGAAACGCATTTTACCAGCAAGACCCCACTGGCAATCCGATTCCAGGAAGCCGGGGAGAATCGATCCGAAATGGGGGTGGCATTATCGCGTCCTGCTGACGTTGCGCGAGCGATTGCTGCGGGAGCGTGGAGAAAAGTTGGATGACGCGTCGCAGCCGCTCGAACCGCACAGCATGGACATGGCCGACAGCGCCACGGATGAATTTGATCACAACATGGCGCTGAGCGAGCTGTCTGCCGAGCAGGACGCGCTCTTCGAAATTGAAGAAGCGCTCAAGCGCATCCTCAATGGCAGCTACGGCGTCTGCGAGGAAACCGGGAAGCCGATTTCGCCCGCGCGCCTGCGGGCGGTTCCGTGGGCTCGTTTCTCGAAAGGGGTAGAGAATCGGCTCGAGGCGCAGGGTGCCGTCAGTCGCGCTCAACTCGGGCAGGTCGCCTCGGTTCGTGGTCCCCAGAACCGGAGTCTGGAGGAAGCCGAAACGCCGGAGGAAGAAACGCAGGAACCCGCGCCGAAGGACGAAGCTCTTTTGCATGTCTATTCGCCACCGGGCAAGCATCTCCAAACCAGGAAAACCTCAGCCAAAAGACAGAAACGCGCTCGAGTCACAGGAGGTATCGAATGAGAAAAATATATTATGTTGATGAAGCGATGTGTGGCGGCGAGGAGTTGCCGGCCGACTTCGATCTCGAAGAGTTCTGTGAGGTCCTTCAGGGGAAGGTGCCCGAAGTGGAGATTGTCCCAGTAACGGACCTGAAAGACTCGGCGGTCAACCGTGACCCGTCTTTGGTGACTGAGTCAGTGTTGAATGAAGCGCTCGGAGAGTATTGTCATCGTTAGCCTCACGAATCAATCCATTCTGTGTTATGAACTGTCCCAAATGCATTTCGCCGATGGTCAAAGTCACCTTCGCCGGTGTGGAGGTGGATCGTTGCACCAGCTGCCAGGGCATTTTCTTCGACGAGTTGGAGAAAGACCAGTTGCTGAAGATGAAAGGCGCCGATGCGGTTGACATCGGTGAGGCGAAGGTGGGTAAGGAATTCAACAGAGTGGACCGCATCAACTGCCCGCGTTGCGGCAGTCGGATGCTTCGCATGGTGGACCTCGACCAGCCGCACATCTGGTTCGAGAACTGCACCGTCTGCGGCGGCTCCTTCTTTGACGCCGGCGAGTTCCGGGATTTGAAGCACGACACTCTCGCGGACTTCTTTAAGGACTTGGTGGTCAAGGAGCGGAAGCAGCCTCGGCCCGAAAAGTTCGGAGTCCCATCCGGCATCAGAAAGAGGAAAGAAGAATGAAGAGCACCATGAAAGCGGGGGAGAAGTTGGCGGTGACGCGGAATGTCCTCATTCCCGCAGAGCAGGCGCATCTGGAAGGTGAATTGAAGATTCCAGCCGGTTCGGCAGGAGTGGTGCTCTTCGCGCACGGCAGCGGGAGCAGCCGGCACAGCCCGCGCAATCAGTTCGTGGCCCGGGTCATCCGTGAGTCGGGCAACGGCACGTTGCTCTTCGACCTGCTGACGCGCGAGGAAGAGCTCGAAGACAACATCACGGCCCAGCTTCGGTTTGACATCGGTCTGTTGGCGAGGCGGCTCGTTGAGGCGACCCGCTGGCTGGCGACCCAACCTGAAACACAGCAACACGGGATCGGCTATTTTGGTTCCAGCACGGGCGGCGGCGCCGCCCTGGTGGCAGCGGCAGAACTGGGCAAACAGATCAACGCAGTTGTGTCGCGCGGTGGACGTCCGGATCTCGCTGGCAACGCCTTGCCACGTGTCCAGTCACCCACATTGCTGATCGTCGGGGAATACGACGAGGTTGTGATTCGCCTCAACGAGGAAGCGCTCGCCGAGCTCCGATGTGAAAAGGAATTGAAGATTGTCCCGCGCGCCACGCATCTCTTTGAAGAACCGGGCGCGTTGGAAGAAGTGGCGCGGCTCGCGGCGGACTGGTTTCAACGTCACTTGCGCTGCCGCATAGAAGCCAAACCATGAATCGCGAAGGCAGCTTATGCGAACGTCGAATTATTTGGTGTTCTCAGGCAGCGCCAATCCGGACCTGACCGCCGCGGTTGCGCGCGTTCTGGACCATCGCGTCAGTTCGAGCGCGGTTGAACGGTTTCCTGACAGTGAACTGTCTCTTCATCTCGACGAACCGGTTCGTGGGCACCAAGTCTTTATTGTTCAGTCCACCTCGCCGCCTGTGACCGAAAACGTGTTCCAACTTCTAGCGTTTGTGGACGCCTGCCGACGGGCTGCCGCCGGTCGAGTCACCGCGATTGTGCCTTATTTCGGTTATGCACGGTCGGACAAACGCCATGCGCGCCGTGAGCCTATAATGGCGGGCATGGTCGCCGGCCTGCTTCAGTCTGTCGGCCTCAATCATCTGGTCACCCTTGACCTGCATACGGCACAAATCGAAGGATTCTTTCACCTGCCGGTGGACCATCTCACCGCGGTGCCGACGCTTTGCGATGAACTGAAGCACCGGTTGCCGCCCGAGACTGTCGTGGTCTCGCCTGACGAAGGCCGGGTCCACATGGCTGGTCAATACGCGCAATTGCTTGGGCTTTCCACGGCAGTGTTGCACAAGCACCGTGAAAGCGGCGCGGAGACGCGAGTTGTCCGGGTGGTTGGCGAGGTGCGTAATCGACCTTGCCTGGTCATTGACGACATGATTTCGACCGGCGGCACGATCGCCCGGGCAATTGAGGCCTTGCTCAAGGCGGGGGCTCGACCGGAAATCAGGGTTGCTGCCACGCACGGTGTGTTGGTGGAAGGCGCTCGCGCACAACTTAGCCACCCCGCGCTGCGCGAAATTCTTGTTACGGACACGGTGCCACTACATGAAGCGAACTGGCCCGTGCTTCGCGTCGTGAGCGTTGCTCCGCTGTTGGCGGCCGCGATTGGCCGCCTCGCAAACCGGGAATCCATCAGCGATTTATTCAAGTGACGTGGAGTTCATTCAGGCCGGAGCGCAGTTCTGGCGCGGCTCAACTCAAAATCAGGTGAAATATGAAAAATCAATTTCGAGATCGCGTGGAAGGCGGACAATTGCTGGCTGCTCAACTCGCCAAATACGCCAACCGCAAGGATGTGATCGTGCTTGGTTTGCCACGAGGGGGCGTGCCGGTGGCGTTTGAAGTGGCGAGAGAACTCAACGCGCCGCTCGACGTCTTCGTGGTGCGCAAGCTCGGTGTGCCGGGCCATCGGGAGCTGGCGATGGGCGCCATCGCCACCGGCGGCGTGCGCGTGCTCAACGAGAGAGTCGTCCAGGAACTTGGCATCTCCAAGGAGACGATCGATGCGGTCGCCGCCGAAGAGCACGAAGAGTTGAAACGGCGCGAAGTGGCCTATCGCGGTCATGGCGCCTCGCCGGTAATTCGTGGAAAAACAGTCATCCTGGTGGACGACGGCATTGCCACTGGCTCGACGATTCGCGCCGCCGTCCTGGCGCTACGCAAGCAACACCCGGCGCGCCTGATCGTCGCAGTTCCGACGGCGGCCGCTTCGTCGTGCCATGAACTCAGGCGTCAAGTGGATGAGATGCTGGCGCTCATGGCGCCGGAAGAATTCTACGCGGTCGGTCAGTGGTACGAAGACTTTTCGCAGACCACCGATGCGGAAGTGACGCGACTGTTGGAACTGGCTCGAGATCGTCCGGTCTCCGCCGCAACCTCGGCACCCAGCTCGCAAGAGGCGGGGTCTTGCTGATCGAAGCACTTAATGCAATGCCTGCTTGGCTACTCATGTTAACGGTCGCGTTGTTTGGCTTGGTGTTGTTCTGGGCCGGAGGCGGAATGTTCAAACGTTGGCGACGGATGCGCGAACTGTCGGCGCGGGTGGTCCGCGAGGACGCGCTCAAGCATATTTACAAAGCTCAGGTCAATGGCCGGCGTCCGACACTGCAAGGCGTCGCGGGGGGGCTGGGCATTCATCCCGACCGCGCTGCCGATCTATTGACGAACATGGAGATGCGCGGGCTGGTGACGTTCGCATCCGGCGAGCTGAAGTTGACTCCGGCCGGACGCCAAGCTGCCTTGCACGTCATCCGTGCGCACCGCCTTTGGGAAAGCTACCTGGCGGAGCAAACCGGGGTGGCGGAACGCGAGTGGCACGGACAGGCCGATGAACGGGAACATCACCTTGGCCCTGAACAGGTGAATGAACTCTCCGCGCAGCTCGGCCATCCGACGCACGACCCGCACGGCGATGCAATTCCCGCCGCGGGAAGTTCGCTCGCAGCCGACGCCGGTCAGTCGCTGAACACCGTGGCACCAGGTGAAACCGCGCGCATTACTCATGTCGAGGACGAGCCCGCAATCATTTACGCGCAAATCGCGGCTGAAGGTCTCCGCCCGGGGATGAAAGTGCGCGTGCTGGAGAAAAGCCCGCAATTCGTCCGCTTCTGGGCCGACGGCGACGAGCATGTGCTTGCGCCCATTCTCGCCAACAACATCGAGGCGGTCCCAATCCCCTCCTTTGAAATCGAAGAGGAGCCGGAGCTGCTCTCGAATCTGAAGCCGGGCGAGAAAGCACGGGTGCTGGAGCTTTCGCGCGCCTGCCGCGGCGCGGAACGGCGGCATCTGATGGATCTCGGATTCGTGCCCGGCACCGAAGTCGAAGTGGAAATGATGAGCCCGACCGGCGACCCGACAGCCTACCGTGTGCGAGGCACGTTCATCGCATTGCGCCGCGAGCAAGCGGTGCTGATTCGCGTGAAAGCTCTCACGCCTTCGCCCGCATGAATTCTGAAGCTCACAAACCCGATCAGCAGCGCACCGCATGCGAATCGTGCGACGCTTACCGCGCTGCTCACTTGAGGAAGCTGGGTGTGAACATGGAGAATTGGGACTACGTAGTGGCCTTGCCCGGTAACCCGAACACAGGGAAGAGCACTGTGTTCAACGCACTCACCGGGCTACATCAGCACACTGGCAACTGGCCCGGCAAGACCGTCAGCCGCGCCGAAGGCGGCTTCGAGTTCAACGGCAAGCGCTACAAGCTAATCGACTTGCCCGGAACGTATTCCCTCCTCGCCACCAGTCCCGACGAGGAGGTCACGCGGGACTTCATTCTGTTCGGGCAGCCTGACGTCACTGTGGTGGTGGTGGATGCGACGCGCGTGGAGCGGAACTTGAATCTCGTCCTCCAGGTCCTCGAGATCACCGACCGCGTCGTGGTGTGCCTGAACCTGATGGATGAAGCGCGGCGTCACGGCCTGCAGGTGGATGATCGCCAACTGGCCCGAGATCTTGGCGTGCCAGTCGTGACCACGGTGGCGCGTCATGGAGAAGGCTTGCCCGAGTTGCTTCAGGCCATCAGCGATGTGGCCAGCGGCAAGACCATCTGCCGACCGCACCGGTTGCAGACCGAAACACCCGCGCTCCGGCAGGCTCTCGTCACGTTGACTGCAACGATCAATGCTGCCCTCCCCGGCCTGGCCAACGCGCGCTGGATCGCATTGCGATTGCTTGGCGGCGACGAGCGCATCATCGACGCGCTGCGCAGAGGGGAGCTTGCCGCGTTAAGCCGGGGTGCGCAACCGGAAGCGGATGGGCTGGGAACAAGGCTCGTTGAGGCATGACGGGAGCGAACCATGAACGCCTCATCTCACATGCCAACCACGGAGGAAATCCTGGCGCTCGCGCAGTCGCTTCGGCGGGAGTTCGGAGCCGATTTTCACGAACGCGTAGTCCAGGCCATCTACGCCGATGCCGCCCGCATCGCCGGTCGCGCCATCACCGACGCGGGCCAGAAGCCACGCTTCAACTGGTACCGGGCCATCGATCGCCTCGTAACCAGCCGGGTCTTCGGTTTCCCGGTGATGATGTTGCTCTTCGCGCTGGTGTTTTGGATCACCATCAGCGGCGCCAACATTCCGTCCCGTTGGATTTCCGCGTTGCTCATCGACACGATCTATCCGGCGCTGCGCGACGGCGCGGCCAGTCTGGGTCTGCCATGGTGGCTGCGCGGCGTGGTTATCGACGGGATGTATCTGGCCACGGCCTGGGTGGTGAGCGTGATGTTGCCGCCGATGGCAATCTTCTTTCCTTTGTTCACCTTACTGGAGGATTTCGGCTATCTGCCCCGCGTTGCGTTCAATCTGGATAATCTTTTCAAGAAGGCCGGCGCGCACGGCAAGCAATCATTGAGCATGATGATGGGCTACGGGTGCAACGCGGCGGGCGTGATTGCCACTAGCATCATCGACAGCCCGCGCGAGCGGCTCATTGCGATCCTCACGAACAACTTCGCGCTCTGCAACGGGCGCTGGCCTACACAGATATTGATTGCGACCCTGTTCATTGGCTCGCTGGTGCCGGCGCATTGGGCCGGCATGATCTCAGCCAGCGCTGTGATGTCCGTCACGCTGCTCGGAATCCTGCTCACCTTCGTGGTGTCGTGGGCCTTGTCCCGGACAATCCTGAAAGGCCAGGTCTCCACCTTCAGCCTGGAACTGCCGCCCTACCGGCCGCCACGAGTCTGGCAGACGCTCTACACTTCGCTGATCGACCGCACGATCTTTGTGTTGTGGCGGGCAGTCGTCTTCGCGTTGCCCGCGGGCGCGGTCATCTGGCTCAGCGCGAATGTTCAAATCAGCGGCGCGAGCATCGCTGAGCATCTGGTTCACTTCCTGAACCCGCCAGGACTTTTGATCGGGCTGAACGGCGTCATCTTGCTGGCTTACATCGTGGCGATTCCAGCCAACGAGATCGTAATTCCCACGGTCCTGATGTTGACCGTGCTGATGACCGGCAGGAGCGATGTTGGCCAGGGCGCTGGGGTGATGTTTGAACTGCAATCGCACGGCGCGCTGCTTTCCCTGCTGCACGGCGGCGGGTGGACCTTGCTGACCGCTGTAAATCTGATGCTCTTCAGCCTGATTCACAACCCTTGCAGCACGACCATCTACACCATCTATAAGGAGACTGGCAGCGCCCGCTGGACAGTCTTGGCCGCGCTGTTGCCTTTGGCGCTCGGATTCCTGGCAACGTTCGCCGTGGCGCAGGTGTGGCGGCTATGGAGCACAACATGACCTGATGAAACTGGACGCAAACAAAACCGAGAGCCGCTGGGAACACTTCCATCACGGGGCTGACATCGGCGTGCGCGCTTTCGGGCCGACTAAGGCAGCAGCCTTTGTGCAGTCAGCGATGGCGTTAACGGCGGTGATTACCCAACCGAGCATGGTCCATCCGCGGGAGGTTGTAAACGTCGCTTTCACCGCCCCCGACGACGAACCGTTATTAGTGGATTGGTTGAACGCCCTGATTTTTGAAATGGCGATACGGAAAATGTTGTTTGGCAGTTTTGAAGTGAGCTTGTCGGCTGGGCGGCTTGAGGCGAAAGTATGGGGCAAAACGGGAGATCTGCCGCGCCGATCTGCGCGCTGTCTCCCTTGTCGTTCCCATCCTGCTCCTGAAATTTCAACTTCTTGATCCCATGAAGACTCGATTTGCTTTCTCTCCTTCGCCAGTTCTTTTCGCCTTGTGTGTGCTGATGATTCGCGCGTCCGCCCTCGCGGACACAACCAACTGCCTGACACCGCCTGCTGGTTTGGTCGGTTGGTGGACGGGTGACGGCAACGCGAACGACTTGAGCACCTACAACCACGGGACGACCAATGGCGGGGTCACCTTCGTGCCGGGCAAAGTTAATCTCGCGTTCCATTTCGATGGAACGACCGGTTACGTACTCGTGCCGGACAGTCCCAATCTTGATTTACGCTCCGGCGCGACGTTGGGAGGTTGGATCAAGCTGAGTGAACTACCTTCCGAGGCCGGACACTTCATGCACGTTGTGGGGAAGTCGCAAAGCGGAAATGATCTCTATCTTCAGGTCGAAACAGACAATCGCGTTTGGTTCTACGTTGGTCCCGGAGTCGCCGTCGATTCAACGAGCGTGTTGCAAACCGGCGTGTGGTATTTGGTGACGGCGACCTATCATGCAGCCAATCGGTTGGAGTTGTACGTGAATGGCGTGCTCGAGGGAACCATTACGTTCCCGTTTGTGCGGTCCGTGAATCCCAATCCGCTGTCCATCGGCTGGAACACGATCTTCGGCGGACGATTTTTCTCCGGGAGCATCGACGAGGTGGAGGTTTATGAGCGCGCGCTTTCCGAAACGGAAATCCAGGCGATCTACAATGCCGGCAGCGCCGGCAAGTGCCGCCCGCCGACTTCGCCAGTGTCGATTTACAGGGCCGTGGTGATTGGCTGGGCCACCGAGACGAACCGGCAATATCAGTTACAATGGACGTCGCAGTTCATCACCAACGGCTGGATGAATTTCGGCGCGCCGATTTCGGGCACCGGCTCGAACGTTTACTTCTTCGACTCTACGCGCGGCCGGGAGAAGTGTTTCTACCGAGTCTTAAACCTGTCTCAGTGAAACACTAGAATCTCAACACCAAACCAGAACGACAAACGTATTAACCAAAAATAAAACACTGCACTTCCATGAAAACCCCAATTGCCTCCGCTCGATTTCCCGTCGCGCAAATGTGGCAGTTATTGCATGCGGTGTGAGTACATGAACTCGGACGCAAACATGATGCAGGAACGCTGGGAACATTTTCGTCACGGTGCCGACATTGGCGTGCGCGGTTTCGGGCCGACGAAGGCAGCAGCGTTTGTGCAGGCGGCGATAGCGCTGACGGCGGTGATCACTGAGCCAAGCGCGGTCCATCCGCAGGAAGTCGTGAATGTTGCTTGCATGGCCCCCGATGACGAACTGCTGTTGGTGGATTGGTTGAACGCCCTGATTTACGAAATGGCGATACGGAAAATGTTGTTTGGCAGATTTGAAGTGGACTTATCACCGGGGCGGCTGAAGGCGAAGGCATGGGGCGAAACAATAGATGTGCCGCGCCATCAGCCAACGGTCGAAATCAAAGGCGCGACTTGCACCGAACTTCGCGTTCACGTCACGGACGACGCCGGTTGGGTTGCGCAATGTGTGGTGGATGTTTAACCAATTCGATTCTATGAACACTTCAAATTTTACCCGTCAATCCGAATTCGCCTGGCGCATGGAACCAACGGGAAAGATGCGCGTGCCGGTCGTCATCTATGCAAGTGAGCCGCTCATCGCCGACATGGACGACAAGGTTTATGAGCAAGCCGTCAACGTGGCGATGCTCCCCGGAATTCAGAAGGCGTCGTTCGTCATGCCGGACGCGCATTGGGGCTACGGGTTTCCCGTGGGCGGTGTTGCTGCGTTCGACGCCGATGAGGGAGGCATCGTGTCCGCTGGCGGGGTGGGGTTCGACATCTCGTGCGGCGTGCGGACGATCTTGACCGGCCTGACGCGGAAGGACATCGAGCCAGTCAAGAAGGCGTTGGCTGACTCGCTCTCGCGACAAATTCCCGCGGGCGTCGGCAGCACTGGGCAGGTGCATCTGGAGCGGCCGGACATGGACGCGATGTTACGTGGCGGCGCGAAGTGGGCGGTAGAGCGCGGTTTCGGCTTCCTCGAAGACCTTGATTGCATTGAGGAACGCGGTTGCATGAAAGGTGCGGAGCCGGAGCACGTTTCCGAGCAAGCCAAACGTCGTCAGAAAGACGAAATGGGCACGCTCGGCTCGGGCAACCATTACCTCGAAGTGCAGGAGGTGACTCGCGTTGACGACGAGCGCATCGCGGATCTGTATGGCGTGAGGCAAGGCGAGGTGGTCGTGACGATTCACTGCGGCTCGCGTGGCTTGGGCCATCAAATCGGCACCGACTATCTCAAGGAGATGGTGATGTCCGCTGCGCATTACGGACTCGACCTGCCCGACCGCGAACTCGCCTCCGCACCGATCAACTCGCCGACGGGCGAAAAATACCTGGGTGCAATGCGCGCCGGCATCAACTGCGCGCTGGCCAACCGGCAAATTCTCACGCACCTCGCGCGGAAAGTTTTTGCGCATCACTTCCCGCAGGCGAAGCTCAAGCTTCTTTACGACGTCTCCCACAACACCTGCAAAGTCGAAGAGCACTACCTGGCCAACCAACCGCGCCAGCTCTACGTCCATCGCAAGGGCGCCACGCGTGCCTTCGGTCCTGGTCATCCTGATCTCCCGCCCGATTTACGAGAAGCCGGTCAGCCCGTTCTCATCGGCGGCAGCATGGGAACGTGCTCATACATTCTCGCGGGCACAACCGAAAGCGAATACGAAGCGTTCAGTTCCGCTGTTCACGGCGCGGGTCGCGCGATGAGCCGTCATCAAGCCACGCGCACATGGCAAGGCCGCCAGGTCATCGACGAACTGGCTGGCCGCGGCATCTTGATTCGCAGCCCGTCCGCGCGCGGCGTTGCCGAGGAGGCTCCCGGTGCATACAAAGACGTGAGCGCCGTGGTTGAAGCCGCCGACCATGCTCACCTGGCCAGAACGGTGGCCAAACTCGAACCCCTCATTTGTGTGAAAGGCTGAATTATGCGTATTCTCTTCGTGACTCTTCTCGGTGTTTCGGCCCTCACGACCTCACAGGCCGCCGTCATCAACTGGACCAACACCGGCAATGGCAACTGGAGCGTGTCGGCCAATTGGAATCCGAACCAGGTGCCGTCCACCAACGACACCGCCGTCATCACCCACGCCGGCACTTATACTGTCACCTTGAACCTCAACCCCACTATCGCCGGCCTCGTGGTCGGCGGCGAGAGCGGTACGCAGACACTGAACATGGCCGAACAGACCCTCACGTTGAACGGCAGTGGGACGGTCGGCACGCACGGCGTGTTCACCTTCTTGAACAGCAACAGCACACTGATCGGAACAAACCACATAACTCTGGGAGGAATCTTGAATTGGGGCGGCGGCACCATCAACACGAACGCCGCGGTGACTATTGCCACGGGCGGCCAGATGAAGATCGCCAGCGGCGCCAATTTTGCAAAGTATCTGTATGGCTGTCTCACCAACCACGGCACGATCACCTGGCAACTCTACGGCGGCCTGCGCATTGGCGGCGTGTTGCACAACGCAGGACTTTTCGACGCGAAGGCGGACCTCGCCCTGTACCGGACGGGCAACGGTGTGATCATCAACGACGGCGTCTTCCGCAAGTCCGCCGGCACCGGGACGCTCGATTGCCAGGTGCCACTGATCAACAACGGCACAGTGGACACGCAGACGGGTCAGCTCACGCTGGCGGACGGTTCCGTGTTCAACTCCGGCTGCGCCTTCATCGGCGCGGGGGGAACCCGGCTGGACTCCGGCACGAACACAATTAGCGGCAGCGTCCATTCCGAAAATCTGTCTCTGCTCTATGGCGCGACGCTGACCGGCACCGGCAGTCTCAGCGGAACGCTGACCTGGGGCGGCGGAAACATTGGCCCGGACGCAGCGATCACCGTGGCCACCAACGGCAACCTGCTCATCGCCAGCGCCGCCAATTATGTGAAGAACGTTTACGGCCGATTGACCAATGCCGGCACGATCACCTGGCAACCGCACAGCGGTTTGTTCATCGGAGGAGTGCTCCACAACCTGCCCGGCGCGCTCTTCGACGCTCAACTCGACGGAACGATCAGTCAGGGCGGCGGCGGACTGATCATCAACGAGGGCGTGTTCCGCAAGTCGGTGGGCGCCGGCACGGTGAGTTGCGGGGTGCCCGTGATCAATAGCGGCACGGTGGACACCCAACTGGGTACGGTCGTGTTGAGTGACGGCTCGACGTTCAACGCAGGCAGCGCGTTCACTGGCTCGGGGACGACCCGCCTCGATTCCGGTACGAACTCGATCAACGGCGCCATCTATTCCGAAAACCTGGCGCTGCTTTATGACGCGACCCTGACCGGCGTCGGCAGCTTCAGCGGCACGCTGACCTGGGGCGGCGGAAACATTGGCCCGGACGCCGCGATCACCGTGGCCACCAACGGCAACCTGCTCATCGCCAGCGCTGCCAATTATGTGAAGAACGTTTATGGCCGTTTGACGAATGCCGGGACGATCACCTGGCAACCGCACAGCGGCTTGCTCATCGGAGGAGTGCTCCACAACCTGCCCGGCGCGCTCTTCGACGCCCAGTTTGATGGACCAATCTATCTAAGCGGCGTCGGAGCGATCGTCAACGACGGCACATTCCAAAAGTCGGCAGGTGCTGGCAGCGTGACCTGCGACGCGCCTTTCATCAACAACGGCTCGGTGAAGGTTTCCTCCGGCACGCTTGATTTCGAAGGCGCTTACACGAATCCGGTCGGGACAGTTCTGCTCGCCGGCGGAACCTTTCGAACGATCGTGCCGCTCTGGCTGTCGGGCGGCCTGTTGACCGGCTGGGGCACCGTTAGCAACGACGTGACCAACGGCGCCTGCATCCGGCCCTCGCCCTCGAACGGCGTACTCACGATCAACGGCAAGTGCGAGCAATTGCTCGGTGGCCGAATGGAATTCGAATTGGCCGGCAACCTCCCCGGCACAAACCAGAGCCGCTTGAACATCACCGGCGCCGCTACGTTGCGCGGCACGGTGGGCGTGCGCTGGGGCGAAGGCTACGTGCCATCGCCGGGCACGAACTTCCCGGTGCTCACCTTCGCCTCGCGCCAAGGCGAGTTCTGTTGCTTCGACAACTTTCTCCTCCTCGGCCAGGGTCGCCGCCTGACCCCGATTTACAACGCCACGAGTCTGACCTTTGCCACCGTCGCCGCGCCCGAGCCGACGGAAGTCCCATTGCGCGTGGCCGTGGACAGCGGCGCGCTCGTCTGCTGGCCCGTGGAATTCCCCGGCTACGACCTCTACTGGAACACCAACCTCAGCGTGACGAACTGGACATTGCTGCCCGGTGTCACGAATCGGTACCTTGAATTGCCGCCGCTGGCGCGGGAGAAATTCTTTTGGCTGTCGAAACCGTGAGTCGGTTATGGTTCTTTGGAAGATAATGGAGCAGTTATTCCGTAGGTCATCAGTCAACAAGTCGCAACCTGTTTATGCAAACACAAGAAATGGAAACAACGGCCAGGGCACTCGTGGCTCCGGGCAAAGGCATTCTCGCGGCGGACGAAAGTCTGCCCACCATCGAGAAACGATTCAAAAACATCGGCGTTCCCGCCACGGAGGAGAACCGACGGGCGTATCGCGAGATGCTTTTCACCACGCCGAAACTGGGTGACTTCATCAGCGGTGTCATTCTGTTCGATGAAACCCTGCGACAGAAAGCCGCTGACGGAACGCCGCTGGTCGAGGTGCTTAAACGCCAGGGCATCATTCCCGGCATCAAAGTGGACAAGGGTGCCAAGGCCCTGACCGGGTTTCCCGGAGAGAAAATCACCGAGGGCCTCGACGGTCTGCGCGACCGGCTCGTAGAGTATGTGCGATTGGGCGCGCGGTTCACGAAGTGGCGCGCGGTCATCGTCATCGGCGCGAGCATTCCCAGCCGCACTTGTCTCGAGTCCAATGCGCACGGGTTGGCGCGCTTTGCCGCCCTGAGTCAGGAGGCCGGCCTGGTTCCGATTGTGGAGCCAGAAGTCTTGATGGATGGCGACCACTCCATCGAACGTCACTTTGAAGTGACCGAAGCGATTTTGAAAGCGGTGTTCCAATCGCTCTTCGAACATCGCGTTCGTCTCGAAGCGATGCTGCTGAAACCGAACATGGTTTTGGCCGGCAAGGATTGTCCGCAGCAGGCTGGCGTAGCGCAAGTCGCCGAGACGACGTTGCGCTGTATGTTGCGGGCTGTGCCGGCCGCAGTGCCCGGAATTGTTTTTCTTTCCGGTGGACAAAGCGATGTGCTGGCGACCAAGCATCTCAACGCCCTAAACCAAAACCAGCTTGCAAAAGCTCCTTGGGAATTGAGCTTTTCTTTCGGTCGCGCGCTGCAAGCGCCAGCCTTGATAACCTGGAGAGGTGAGGCGATGAGCATGAAGGCAGCGCAGGATGCCCTGCATCATCGCGCCCGGTGCAACAGCGCAGCTCGCTTTGGAAAATATTCTGAAGAAATGGAACCGCTGGCAGCGTGAGCACCCTTCTAACTGATGTTTGATCCTCCGACGTATGAATTCCCAACATAAGAAGCTCGCCGTCCTGACCAGCGGCGGCGATGCGCCGGGAATGAACGCCGCCCTGCGCAGCATCGTCCGGGTGGGGGTCGGTCACGGACTGGAAATTATCGCCATCCGGCGCGGATTCAAAGGGCTTTTGCTGGATGAATTCATGCCGCTCGGCCCTCGCGATGTTTCCAACATCATTCAGCGTGGCGGCACGATCATCAAAACCGCCCGCTCGGAGGAATTCAAAACGCCGGCTGGTTTGCAGAAGGCAAAGGAGAATCTGGAGCGCAACAAAATCGAAGGACTGATTCTAATCGGCGGCGATGGCACATTTCGTGGCGGCGGAGAATTGGCAAAAGTTTGGCCGGGCCAAATCATCGGCGTGCCCGGCACCATCGATAACGACGTCTGGGGCACCGCTTTCACCATCGGCTTCGACACCGCCGTAAACACGGCGATGGAAGGCATCGACAAAATTCGCGACACCGCCGAGTCGCATGAACGCTTTTTCCTCGTCGAGGTCATGGGCCGACACAGCGGCTTCATCGCGCTCGAAGTCGGCATCGCGTCTGGCGCGGAGGAAATCCTGATGCCCGAGCAGCGCTTTGAAATTCGGGAGATTTGCGATCGGCTTTGCCGTGGTCGTGCGCGAGGCAAGGCGAGCAGCATCATGGTGGTGGCGGAAGGCCAGGAGACTGGTGGTGCCATGAGAATTGCCAAAGAAATGCAGCGGCTCAGCCAAATCGAGTCCCGGGTGGTGATTCTGGGCCATCTTCAACGCGGCGGACAGCCGACCGCCAAAGACCGCGTACTGGCCACCAAGCTCGGGGCGCACGCCGTCGAAATGTTTATACGAGGCGCAGGCCAGATCATGGTGGGCGAAGTCGGCGGCCAACTCTGCACGACGCCATTGGAGGAGACATGGACGAAGCGCAAGGAACTCGATCCGTTCCTGCTGACCCTTCATCCACTCTTGTCGTCGTAAAGGTCGTACGCATCAAGGTATTCAACCCACCGAAGTCTAAGGACACTGCCAAAGAGATCACCAAAGGTCTCCGCGACGTTTCATGCAAAAAACGGTGATTCTTTCCCAAGAATTGGAGAGTCGAAGTGCTTGGTTAGCCTGAGTTTGAAGATGATTCGACATTGCACCCAAACGGACGTGTATGGAAAAGTTTTCCAAAGTTTTGATAGGTTTTGAACTGGCGGTATTGACTTCTGTGGTGTATTCGCACGTCGGAAACAATGCTCTTGCGGTCTCCGCTGAGGCCGATACCAATCCGCCACCTGCGAACGCAACCGCCTCCCGACAATTCTCGACCAACGTCATGGAAGTGATTCGACTGGCGGAATCGGGCATCGAAGAAGCGGTCATTCTCGCTTACGTCGAAAGTTCACAGATGCCCTTTGAGCTTTCCGCTGATGACATTGTGTATCTGAAAGACTTGGGGACCGAGCCGTCCATTATCGCGGCAATGTTGCGTCAAGACACCGTGTTGCGAGATCAAGAACTCCAGGCCGGCGTTGTGCCAACAGTTACGAATCAATTCACCAGCGACCAGAATCTTTACGAGCCACCAACGAAAGTTTCGCAAGCAGCTCCCGAACAGCCAGCATACGTCACCAATGCGCCACCGGAGGTCTCGTATTTCTATAACACGCTTGAGCCGTACGGGACCTGGATTGAACTCGAAGATTTCGGTTGGTGCTGGCAGCCGTACGTTGTTGTGGTCAACCGCTACTGGCGACCATACTGGCACGGCGGTCGGTGGATCTACACTGATTGCGGCTGGTACTGGCAATCGGATTATTCATGGGGCTGGGCACCTTTTCATTATGGGCGATGGCATCGGCATCCGCGCTGCGGTTGGGTCTGGTTTCCCGACCGCGTCTGGGCGCCGGCCTGGGTCTGCTGGCGTTACTCGGACAGGCACTGCGGGTGGGCGCCGTTGCCGCCTGGAGCGCATTTTGTCGCGGGGCACGGATTTCGGTTCAACAATGTGAGCGTGGGAATCAACTTCGATTTTGGTTTGGGACTGGACTTGTTCACGTTCGTCGAAATCGGTCACGTGCACGAACGCCATCCACATTTGCATGCGCTTCCGTCCGAACGCGTGAAGGAGATTTACGGCCAAACGACCGTGGTCAACAACTACGTCGTTGGCCGCAACAACACCATTATCAACCAGGGCATCGCAGTGGATCGCGTGGCCGCCGCCAGCCACCGTGAGATACGTCCAGTTACCATCAAAGAGATTCCCACGGCTTCATTGGGAAGCGTTAAACCTGATCGGATTGAGAAAGTTGGCTCCACTTCCGTTCTAAACCGTCAGGAACTCAAGCTACCGGACAGGGCTGGGCACGTGGCGGCGCAGAAGATCGATCAGCGCCATCCAATTGTCAGACCGATGCCGCCGCGTCCGCTGATCGCAACACCGCCGCCTCGCGAACAACCTTCGCGCGTAAAACCCGTGCCTCCGCGGCCGCCAGCACCCACGCAAACTCCTCCGAAGAGAGAACCATTCGGCCCCGCTGCCAAACCCTTGCCGGCGCCAAGCATGAAACCTGAGTCGCCGAAGGCACGCGAGACCAGGCCATCAGTGCCTCGGTCTGTGCCCGCACAACGGCCATTGCCAGAGCCACGGGGATACCTCCCACCACAACCGCAACCTGGTATTCCCCGAACCAGACCTTCTCCACCGTCAAGGCTGGAATCGCCGAGAGGACGTGAGCAGAGACTTTCGAACTTAAGACCCATCCAACCCTCGCCCTTGATGCCCGCCCGCCCGCCCGCGTTCCAGCCCACTCCGCAAAAATCCGTCGGACCTCAACAACGATCGCCAGATGAACGCAAACGTTAATGGTACGAGCCTCAGGAATGCGAGCGTGATTCCAGTGACAAACCTTCAATCGTCCGCGCGCAGAGATGAGTTGGAGCGCCGCTTCGGTTCGTATTCGGGGAACTTCGTCATTTGGCATTGAGAGATGGAACCGCGCCAACATTTGAAGTTGTTGTTTGTCGGTGACGTGATGCTCGGGCGTCTGGTCAACGACGAGTTGCGCCACCAGGCGGCGGAGTATGTTTGGGGCGACACACTGCCGCTATTCCGGCAAGCTGATTGGCGCGCGTGCAACCTGGAATGCGTCATCTCCGACCGCGGGTCGCCGTGGTCAAGGACGCCGAAGACGTTTCACTTTCGATCTGACGCGAAGAACCTCGCCGTGTTGAAGGCTGCAGGCATTAACGCGGTTTCGTTGGCCAACAATCACACGCTCGATTTCGGTCATGGCGCAATGCGCGACATGTTGTGCGAATTGGACGAGGCGGACATCGCTTGCGCCGGCGCGGGAAGAAATGTGGCGGCGGCGGCAGCTCCCGCCATCACGGAAATAGGGGGCTGCAAAATCGGTTTGCTTTCCTTCACGGACAATCAGCCGGAGTGGGAGGCCACGCCCGGCGCGGCGGGTTTGTTTTTTGTGCCGACCGATTTGCAGGATGCGCGAGCCGGCCGATTGCTAGAACTGGTTCGCTACACGCGGCAACGAGTAAATCTGCTCATTGTCGCGGCGCATTGGGGTGGAAATTGGGGCTATTCTCCGCCCCCGAAGCATGTCGAGTTTGGCCATGCACTGATCACCGCCGGGGCAGATGTAATGTTCGGCCATTCGGCCCATGTGTTTCGCGGAATCGAAATACGCGATAACCGGCCGATCATTTACTCGGCAGGCGATTTCATTGACGATTACGCGGTGGACGAAGACGAGCGGAACGATCAAACGTTCATTTTCATCCTGGAGACGGATGGGCACATGCTTCAGCGTTTGAGACTGTACCCGACCATCATTCGCAATTTCCAAGCGCGCCTGGCCCAAAGCCCCGAAGACACCGAAATTGCACAAAAGATGACGAAGCTTTGTGGCGACCTCCACACGTCCGCTTCTTGGAACGCGGCCGAACATTGCCTGGAAATCGGGCTTGGACAATTGCCAGCCCGCAATTGCCAAGTTAAGGAAAGCCAGCCAAAAAATACTGTCATATTCTGAATTAGATTAAAAGATTCCGAGTGCGAGTTTGATACAAACAATAACTCAACGACGGAATGGAGAAGGTATGATTTTGCCTCTGCAAATAACCTTTCGAAACATGGAAGCATCGCCGGCGGTCGCCGCCAGAATTCGCTCCGAAGCGGAGAAGCTGGATCGGTATTACAAGCGGATCACAAGTTGCCGGGTGGTTGTCGAAGCGCCGCACCGACATCACAAATGGGGCGAGGCATTTCACATCTTGATTGAGCTGGGCGTGCCGGGCGAAGAGATCGTGGTCAAACATGCGCCCAGCCTCCACCGCGCGCTCGCGCGCTCCGACACACAAAAGTGGGTCAAGCATCTCGAAGCTGGTGCGCCGCACAAGGACATGTACGTGACCATTCATGACGCCTTCAAGGCGACGCGGCGGCGGCTGGAGGATTACGTGCGGCGGCTTCGGGGTGATGTGAAGATCCATGCGCGAGTGCCGCCCGAGCGTGCGGACAAGCTGCATTCGGAAAAGTTGGCCGGGCTTTGACCATCGTTGTCATGCCTGCACGGCGATGAGAACCAGCATTCCAAGTCATGTCAAAGAATTGGAGCGGGAACGACTTTCCAATTGCCCTGACCCAGCGCTGCTGAAGGTCGGGACCAAAGCGGCGCTGCAGCGTGACGATGTTCTTGTCGTCGTGGACGTGCAGAACGACTTCCTGCCCGGCGGCGCTCTCGCCGTGCCGCACGGGGATGAAGTCGTGCCGATACTCAACCGCTATATCGAGCGATTCGTCGGACAGAAGCTTCCCATTTTCGCAACGCGTGACTGGCATCCGGCCAATCATTGCTCATTTCAGACACAGGGTGGTCCGTGGCCGAAGCATTGTGTGATGTATTCCTACGGCGCGGAATCTCCGCCGCAGCTTAAGTTGCCGGCAACCACAATCATCGTCTCGAAGCCTTGTGTTGCAGACCGCGAAACCTATTCGGCGTTTGAAGGAACAAACTTTGAAGAGCAACTTCGTTCGCTCGGCGTGCATCGACTGTTTATCGGCGGGCTGGCGACTGATTACTGCGTGCTCATCACGGTGCTCGGTGCGCGGCAGCGAGGCTTCGACGTGTTGCTCTTACGGGACGCGGTTCGCGCGGTCAATGTTCATCCGGACGACGGAAAAAACGCTGAACAAGAGATGTTTGCTCGTGGCGCCGTCCCGCTCGAACTGAAACAGCTTGCCACATGAACCTTGGCTCCAGCGCGCTACTGACGGATCTGTATCAGCTCACAATGCTGCAGGCGTATTTCGAGGCGCGAATGGAGGAGACGGCGGTCTTCGAGTTCTTTGTTCGTCGTTTGCCGCCGAATCGCAACTTCCTGATCGCGGCCGGACTTGAGCAAGTGCTTGGTTATCTGGAAGGATTTCAATTTACACCGCAAGAGTTGCAATGGCTCGAATCCACCGGCAAGTTTGGACGCGAATTCGTGCGTTACCTTGGCAGCCTCCGTTTCCCCGGCGATGTTCACGCGATGCCTGAAGGCACGTTGTTTTTTGCCAACGAACCGATTCTGCGTGTCACGGCGCCCATCCCACAGGCTCAAATCGTCGAGACCCGAATTATCAACCTTCTGCACTTTCAAACTTTGATCGCCTCCAAAGCGGCGCGGTGTGCGCTGGTAGCGCCGGGCAAGACGCTCGTGGATTTTGGTCTTCGTCGCGCCCACGGTGCCGAGGCGGGTCTGCTGGCTGCGCGTGCTTGTTACCTGGCTGGTTTCACGGCCACATCGGATATGCTCGCTGGCCAACTGTTCGACATCCCGCTTTCGGGAACGATGGCGCATTCTTTCGTTCAAGCCTGCGACTCCGAAGAAGAAGCCTTCATGCGCTTTGCGCGGGCCAATCGCGATAACGTCGCGCTCCTGCTCGACACCTACGACACTGAGGCCGCAGCGACGAAAGTCGTCCAGCTTGCTGCCAGGCTGCGATCGCAAGGAATCTCAATCAAGGGCGTGCGCTTGGACAGCGGCGACCTCGCGGAACATGCGCGGCGCGTCCGCCGCATTCTCGATGACGGCGGCCTGTGTGACGTGCAGATCTCTGCCAGTGGCAACCTCGACGAATACAGGTTGCAAAAATTAGTCTCCGCTGGATCGCCAATTGACGGCTTCGGAGTTGGCACACGCGTCCTAACGTCAGCCGATGCGCCGTATCTGGATTGCGCCTACAAAATCCAGGAATATGCCGGTTGTCCGCGCCGAAAGCTCTCCGAAGGGAAAGACACTTGGCCCGGCAGAAAACAGGTCTTTCGTTGCTATGATGCCGAAGGCCGAATGACTTCAGATGTGGTGACATTGGAGAGCGAAGCGATATCGGGCGAGCCGCTGTTGCAAGGCGTCATGCAAAGCGGGAAGCGAGTTGCTGACGCCGCTGCGTTATTGGACATTCGTCAACGTGTGGCACGACAGCTCAAGCAACTCCCGCAAGCGATGCTCTCACTGGAACAAGCGGCGCGGTACCCGGTGTTGATTTCCGAATCGGTCAGAAACCTGGCTGCGAGTCTGGACGCGACCTCCGCGCGCAGCGGACTGTGGAGTTCAAAAGCCGAAGCCTATCTCGCCTGAAATGCATCTGTATGCCAAATCAGTTTCATGCGTGCGGCCGTCAGCGCAGCCGCCGCCAGCAGACCAAATTATGACCGATCCAATTCTTGAAACGCAGGAACTAACCCGGCGCTTCGGCGGGTTAGCGGCCGTAGATGCGCTCACGATTGCCGTGGAGCAGAGCGAGGCATTTGGTTTGCTCGGGGCCAATGGCGCGGGCAAAACCACCACCATCAAAATGCTCACCACCTTGCTTCGGCCCACTGCGGGCCGCGCGCAAGTCGCCGGTTTTGATGTGGTCACCGCGGCTAACGATGTCCGCCGCATCATCGGTTATGTGCCACAAGCGATTTCGGTGGACGGAACTTTGACGGGTTACGAAAACCTTCTCGTTTTCGCCAGGCTCTATGACATCCCGCGCCGCGAACAAAAACCTCGCATGGCGGAAGCGCTCGCCTTCATGGGTTTGAGCGACGCGGCGAACCGGCTTGTCCGCGAATACTCCGGGGGAATGATTCGGCGGCTCGAAATTGCCCAATCCACCTTGCATCGTCCGCCTGTGCTGTTTCTCGATGAACCCACAGTGGGGTTGGACCCGCTCGCCCGCAAAGCCGTTTGGGACCACCTGCATCAGCTTCGAACCGAACACGGCACGACAATCTTTTTCACGACGCACTACATGGAAGAGGCCGAAGCCCATTGCAGCCGCGTGGCCATCATGCACCAGGGCAAGCTCGCGGTGTTGGGAACACCGGCGGAACTTAAAAGCTCGCTCCGGCAGGAGGGCGGGACGCTCGATGATGTCTTCGTCCGCTATGCGGGCACTCCGCTCGAATCCGGCGGCAATTACGGCGAAGTATCCAGTGAACGGCGGACTGCCAGCCGCCTCGGCTAATCGAGTTTGACAATGTTTACGACTTTCCTTGCACGCATGTGGCAGTTCACGGCCAAAACCGCGGTCATCACCGAAATGGAGGTGCGCAAGCTCCGCCACGATGCGACCGAGTTGATGACACGCGCGATTCAGCCGGCGCTCTGGTTGCTCATTTTCGGAAAGGTTTTGGCCCATGCACGGGCGATCCCTACTGGCGAAATGGATTACATGGATTTCATCACGCCCGGCATTCTTGCGCAAAGTGTCCTTTTCGTGGCGATCTTCTATGGCATTGCCATCATTTGGGAACGTGACCTCGGCGTCGTGCACAAGTTTCTGGTCAGTCCAACGCCACGCGCGGCGCTCGTGTTGGGCAAAGCCCTGTCGGCGGGCGTTCGCGCCCTGTCCCAGACCGTAATCATCTATGCCCTCGCGTTGCTGTTAGGTGTGGACCTGAACTGGCAGCCATTGGCGCTGGCGGGCGTGCTGGTGATGGTCGTGCTTGGCGCGGCGCTGTTCTCGACGTTTTCGCTGATCATTGCGTGCATCGTCAAAACGCGCGAGCGGTTCATGGGTATCGGCCAAGTGTTGACGATGCCTCTCTTCTTCGCCAGCAATGCGATTTATCCGGTGGCTGTTATGCCTGGCTGGCTCCGCGTCATCTCCCATTTCAACCCGCTCACGTACGAAGTGGACGGCTTGCGAACCTTGATGGTCACTGGCAGTCCGAGCAGTTTCGGTCTCGGACTGGATTTCCTTGTCCTGCTTGCCGCCACGGTGATCGTAGTGGCCGTCGGCGCAAAGTTTTATCCGCGCATCGCGGTCTGAATTAGGATGTACGGAACGGGCGATTGTATAATTAAGGCCGTGAATCATGACGCGAGCCACATATAATGAAAAGGTGATAAGCTTTGGCTGCGTGGATCGGCCTTTGATAGAATCAGCCGGCCTCTCGACGGCTGAGGCTCAAGTGAGGCTGAAGCAGTACGGTCCGAATTCGGTCGCAGAGGAACGGCCGCATCCGCTCCGGCAGCTTCTGAAGCGGTTTTGGGCGCCGATTCCCTGGCTGCTTGAAGCAACCATCATTGCTCAACTCTTCCTCGGCGAGTGGGTGGAAGCAGCGGTCATTGGCGGATTGTTGATTCTCAACGCGGCGCTGGGATTTTTCCAGGAAGAGCGTGCGCAGAAGGCGCTTGCGGTTCTGCGACAACAACTCCGCGTGCAAGCGCATGTGCGGCGCGACGGACAGTGGCGCGACATCGCCGCCGAAGAAGTGGTGCCGGACGATGTGGTCCACTTGCGGCAGGGTGTCATCGTGCCCGCCGATGTGCGCATTGTAGAAGGCTCCTTGCTTGTGGACAATTCGGTGCTCACCGGTGAATCAGCCGCCGTGGGACTGGAAGCGAGTGGCTCGGCGTACGCGGGTTCACTCGTGCGCAGTGGCGAGGCCACGGGCTTGGTAATTGCTACCGGCTCGCGCACGTTTTTCGGACGCACAGCGGAGTTGGTGCGCATTGCCAGTCCGGTGAACCGGCAGGAGCATGAGATCGTCGCCGTGGTGCGAAATCTGTTCGTCTTGAACGCGGCGTCAGTCCTGGTGGTGGTTGGCTTCGCACACTTGCACGGCATGTCGCTCGCGCACATCCTGCCGCTAGTCCTGACCATTCTATTGGCATCCATCCCGGTCGCGCTCCCAGCGACCTTTACGCTGGCGGCCGCACTCGGCTCGCTGGAGCTCTCCCGCCTCGGTGTGCTGGTGACGCGCCTGAGTGCTCTCCACGACATCGCCTCGATGACCGTGCTTTTCAGCGACAAGACCGGCACGCTGACCCGCAACGAGGCCAGGCTCGCGGTCCTCAAGCCAACGGAGGGATTTGCTGACGACGAATTGCTCCGTGCGGCGGCATTGGCCAGCGACCCAGCGGGCCAAGACCCCGTGGATGCCGCTCTCGTCAGTGCCGCCAGCCAACGTGGGTTGCCCATAACGGCGCGCGAGCGGATCGACTTCAAACCATTCGACCCGGCACATAAGCGGGCTGAGGCGTCTTATCGTGAGGACGGCGGTGTGCGCCGCTATTTCAAGGGAGCGCCAGCAGTCATCGCCCAGTTGTGCGACGTGCCGGATTCTGCCTGGGAACCATCGGCGCGCGACCTCGCCGCGCGCGGACGGCGCGTGTTGGCGGTGGCGGTGCAGAGCAATGGCAAACCGCGCTTTGCTGGCTTGCTCGGCTTGGAAGATGCGGTGCGAGAAGATTCGCCGAGTGTCATTCATGCCATGGAGCAAGCGGGCGTTCGCGTCGTGATGATAACGGGGGACAACGCCCTCACGGCGCGTGCCGTGGCTGACCAAGTCGGCATCCCTGCCAATGTGTGCCCTTCCGAACGCCTGCGCGTCCACTTGGAGCTTCAGGCCCTGGAATATAGCGTGTTCGCGTCCGTTTATCCCGAAGACAAATTCAGATTGGTGCGAGCCTTTCAGCGCACGGGCGCCGTGGTGGGTATGAGCGGCGACGGCGTCAACGACGCCCCTGCCTTGCGGCAAGCCGAAGTAGGGGTTGCTGTGGCGCGTGCCACCGATGTCGCCAAGGCGGCGGCGGCGATTGTCCTGACTCGACCGGGTCTCGGAGACATCGTGCCGGCCATCCAGACCAGCCGCCGCGTCTTCCAGCGGGTCATGACCTACACGCTGAACATGCTGGGCAAGAAGATCGAAATCATGACGTTGTTGGTCATTGGCTTCCTAGTCACGCAACACAAACCCCTGACGCCCCTGCTTATGGTGTTGCTCATTCTACTGAACGATTTTCTCACAATGGCCATCTCCACAGACCGCATGAGCGTCTCAGCGCAGCCAAATCAGTGGTCCACGGGCCGCATTGTCCTTGCCGGGACGGTTCTCGCCCTGTGCAAGCTACTGTTGAGCCTGGGTGTGTTCCTATTTGCCCATTACGCGCTGAAGTTTGACACTCCGCACTTGCAATCGCTCACCTTTGCAACGCTCATTCTTAGCTCCCAAGCCGGGGTCTATCTGCTGCGCGAACGTGGCCATTTCTGGGCGTCTGCTCCCAGCCCGCTTCTGATGGGAAGCACAGTGGCCAGTCTCGGCTTGGTCGCATTGATAACCCTAAGCGGCGTTCTCGTGCCCGCGATACCTCCAGCGCTGCTTCTCGGGGTGGCGGGAGCGATGGCGTGCTATTTCCTGGCGCTCGACTGGATCAAGGTGCGGCTATTCGCACGATTGAAATTACGTTAATCGGGTTCGAAAAAGGAATGTTCCGTCAAAACCTTCAGCATACCGTGATTGATAAAAACCAGGGGCGGGAAGCCCGAGGCATGCCGAGCCGTCGTGCTGCGCACTGGTTTTTGTGGCTGATTGGAGTTGCGCTGCTGGTGACGGTCGTCATCGCTGCGGTTCGCTTCTCCGAAGCACGGGAGTTTGTTCGGCTCGTGGAAAAGTCACAACCGTGGTGGATCGTTTTGGCGGTCGTTTTTCAGGCTGGAACGTACCTCGCGCAAGGTGAAGTCTTTCGTTGCGTCGGCCGCGCGGGAAGGTTTCCGCTCCGCATACCGACGGTTTACCGTCTCAGCCTGATGAAATTGTTCGTGGATCAGGCTCTTCCATCTGGTGGCCTGAGCGGAACTTTCGCGGTCGCGAATGCCCTCGAACGCAGGGGAATGCCACGAACGATAGTCGCGGCGGCTATCGTCATCGATCTCGTTTCGTATTATGCGGCGTACGTGCTAAGTCTTGCCGTCGCGCTCATCCTGGCTGCCCTCCATGGTGAAGCCAGCAAACTGATTTTGATGATTGCGTTCGTGTTTGGTTTCTACGGGAGCGCGGTGAGCGCGGCGATACTGGTGCTTTCCGGACGGGCTGCTCCGCCATCTCTCTTGCGGGTGGCGCATTTCCGACCACTTCGAAACACGTTGGAATTTCTCGCGGACGCCGATCCTCATCTCGCGCGCAATGTTCAAATCCTGCTCCAGGCCGGCATGTATCAACTCGCAATTTTCCTGCTCGATGCCGCAACGGTGTGGATTCTCATCAAGTCTCTGGGAGTGAGCAGCTCAACCGGTGGTGTGTTCACGAGCTTCATGATTTCGACTCTGTTCCGTTCGGTTGGCATATTGCCTGGCGGTCTGGGTTCATTCGAAGCGGCATCCATCTTGACGCTCAGGATGACGGGCGTGCCGATTGCGGTCGCTCTCTCGGCGACACTTTTATTCCGCGGCCTGAGTTTTTGGATTCCGATGTTGCCGGGTTTCTGGTTCTCTCGCCGCGCAATGGCCCAACGCCACAACGTGGCAGGGACGCCGTCCCGCCAACACGCCGGTCCATCCAGGGCAAACAGTTTTGGAATCGTTGAAAGTACAAACTTAGAAAATACTTCGCAGTTCGGGAGCGATGAAGAAAAGTGTCGGTCTGTTTCCTTTTCGACCGGGGCCGGCCAATCTCGGCCGACGAAGCCGCCCACGCGCACGGTCTCGCCGGCAGGACTGCCGTTTTGGAGTTGCCCGCAGGACGCATTGTCCAATCAACTGCAATGCGGCCCAAACGGCCTCAGCGTCTCGGAAGCCAAAGCCAGACTTGAGCACTACGGAACCGATTCACTCAAGCCGGGGAAGCGCACGGGTTGGATGACGCTTCTGCTGGCTCAGTTCAAGACGCCCATCATCCTGATTTTGCTGTTCGCTGCTGGTCTCTCCTTCTTTCTGCGCGATGCCACGGACGCTTGCATCATTTTGGTTATTGTTGGCATCAGCGGGTTGCTCGGATTCTGGCAGGAGAAGAGCGCAGCGGATGCGGTCGCCAGCCTGCTCGCACTGGTGCAGGTCAAAGTGATGGTGCTGCGGGACGATAACCTGGTTGAAGTCCCGATAGAGCAGATCATGCCGGGAGACGTGGTCGTTCTCAACGCTGGCGACGTTGTGCCGGGTGATGGCCGAATTCTGGAGAGCAGACACCTCTTCGTCGATGAAGCGACTCTCACTGGCGAAACCTTTCCCGTGGAGAAATTGGCCGGACTGATTGCGGCGGATGTACCCCCGAGCCGGCGGACGAACAGTCTTTTCTTGGGAACGCACGTTGTGAGCGGGACGGCGAAACTGTTTGTCGTCCAGACAGGCAAGCAAACAGAATTCGGAAAAATCTCGGAGAAGCTGAAGTTAAGACCCACTGAAACGGAATTTGAACACGGCGTCCGACGTTTCGGCTATTTCCTGCTGGAGGTGACGCTGTTGTTGGTCATTGGCATCTTCGCTTTCAACGTTTATCTGGCCAGACCGGTTCTGGATTCGCTGCTCTTCGCGCTCGCGCTCGCGGTCGGGCTGACGCCGCAATTGCTGCCGGCCATCATCAGTGTCAACCTCGCCCACGGCGCAAGGCGCATGGCGGAGCAGAAGGTCATCGTCAAACGTCTCGCGTCGATTGAAAACTTTGGCAGCATGACAGTGCTCTGCTGCGACAAAACCGGAACGCTCACTGAAGGTCAAGTGAAGCTCGAATCCGCCGTGGACATCTCCGGCAACGAAACCCCAAAAGCCCTCGCTTATGCGGCCCTGAATGCCTCGTTCCAGACCGGTTACACCAACCCAATGGACCCGGCGATCCTGGCGCGCCACGCGGTAGATCGGGCGGCTTGGCAAAAGCTCGACGAAGAGCCGTACGATTTTGCGCGCCGGCGCATGAGCGTCCTGATTTCCCGTGACGACCTGCGCATCATCGTGACCAAAGGCGCTCTGCCGAATGTGCTGGCCGTGTGCTCGCGCGCAGAAGCCAGTGACGGAAGAACAGTGGATGTCTCCGCCGCTCGCGCATCCATCGATCAACAATTGCACGCCTTTAGCCGGCGAGGATTGCGGGTTCTGGGTGTCGCCTATCGCTTGCTCCCGTCCGCGACCGGCATCACGAAAGAGCACGAGGCAGAGATGATTTTCCTGGGCATCCTGTCGTTCTCAGATCCATTGCGTTCGGATATCACGCAGACCTTGGGCGACCTTAGATCAGCCGGCGTTACTCTCAAGATCATCACGGGCGATCACCACCTCGTCGCGTTGGACATGAGCCGCCAGGCTGGTTTTGTTCAACCTCGTTGGCTTACGGGACCGAACTTGCGGACCATGAGTAACGAGGCCTTGCTGCGTCGCGTGAACGAAGTGGACGTCTTTGCGGAAGTGGAACCGAACCAAAAGGAGCGCCTCATTCTCGCGCTGCGGAAGTCGGGGCAGGTCGTCGGTTACATGGGCGACGGCATCAATGATGCCTCCGCGCTTCATGCAGCCGACGTGGGCATTTCGGTCGCTGGCGCAGCAGATGTCGCCAAGGAAGCTGCCGACATCGTGCTGCTCGAGAAGGACCTTGCAGTGCTGGCGCGCGGCGTGCGTGAAGGGCGCGTCACGTTTGCGAACACGTTGAAATATGTCTTCATGGCCACGAGCGCGAACTTCGGAAACATGTTTAGCATGGCTGGCGCATCGCTGTTTCTTCCCTTCCTTCCGCTGCTCCCGAAACAGATCCTTTCACTCAACCTGCTCACCGATTTGCCTGAAATGACCATCGCGACGGATCGCGTTGACGAGGAATGGACGTGTCAGCCGCGGCGGTGGAACTTGAAATTTATCCGCCGCTTCATGATTACGTTCGGGCTGTTAAGCTCGGTGTTCGACTATGCGACCTTTGCGGTTCTGTTGTTTGCCCTGGGCCTAAATGCTGACGAATTCCGGTCGGGCTGGTTTGTGGAGTCAGTGATCTCGGCGTCGCTGATTGTCCTCGTTGTGCGTACGCCTCGGCCATTGCTCCGGAGCATTCCCAGTCGGCCGCTTCTATTGGCGACGATGCTTGTCGCAACCGTTGCGCTTACGCTGCCAATTACACCGGTGGCCCCGATGCTGGGCTTGGTGCCGTTGCCATTATGGACGCTGGCAATTTTGTTGCTCATCGTTGCGTGCTACGTCGTGGCCGCGGAGTGGACGAAGCGGGTGTTTTACCAGCACATTGTGGTGTCATAAATCCGCATGGAAGTTTATGGAAGGAATCATCGCCGGTCAGCAATGAATTTCCCGACTCTCGTCAGCCAATTGCTTGTTGTGTAACACAATATATGGTCAATATTTACCAAAGAAGGTGCAGCGCAAGTTTTCGTTCCAGGGAATTGTGGTTATATTGACGCAAGCTTACAGAGGGCAGGACCTTTTGTTCGCGAAGCCGTCGCGGTGATGATTTTCAATTGAAAACCCAACGCGGGTTGGTTGAGGAGACAGAACAATGCGCATAGCGATGTTCTCATGGGAAACGCTTCACTCGAAGGCGGTGGGAGGAATTGCGGCTCACGTGACGGAATTGGCGGCGGCGCTTCAGCGCCGCGGACATGAGTTGCACGTTTTCACTCCACCCAACTGCGGCAATGGGAGCGCGCGGCAGATTGAAGGCGTTTGGTATCATTACTGTCCGTTCAATTCGAGCGCTGTTTTCGTGGACCAAGTCCAGGAGATGTGCCGTTCGTTTGTCTGGCATTTCCTTCAGACCGAAGACTTCAGCGGGCATTTCGATGTCGTTCACAGTCATGACTGGCTCGCTTCTAACGCGATGGTCTGGATCAAGCAAGGACGGCCCGATCATCGTGCCGTGCTCACGATTCATTCGACTGAATATGGACGTTCCGGCAATGCGTTTTGGAATGGGACATCGGAGCGCATTCGCGATCACGAGCGCCACGGCACCTACTGCGCTGACCGCGTGATTGCTGTTAGCAACACACTCAAGGGTGAATTGATGTGGATCTACAATCTGCCGGATTGGAAGTGCTGGGCAATCTACAACGGCGTGCCCGTCCACAAATTCGACGGTTTCATTGACCCGGCAACGGTCAAACGCAAATATGGCATCGCGCCGCTTGATCCGACCGTTTTGTTCAGCGGCCGCCTGTGCCTTCAAAAAGCGCCGGATCTGCTGCTCGAAGCGGTTCCCGGCCTCCTCCGTTATTATCCGGACGCAAAATTTGTATTCGCCGGTGACGGTCACATGCGCCGGGAGTTGGAATGTCGAGCAGGGCAACTTGGCGTGTCCCATGCCACACGTTTTCTTGGCTATCACAACGGCTGGGAATTGATCGACCTTTACAAAGCCTGCGATGCAGTGTGTTTGCCGAGTCGCAACGAGCCTTTTGGAATCACTGCGCTGGAAGGCTGGGCCGCCGGAAAGCCGGTGGTTGCTTCGCAGAACGGAGGGCCGAATGAGTTCATCTGGCACAACGTTACGGGACTGAAGGTTTGCCCCCAGGTAGATTCGGTCGGCTGGGGTATCGGCACGTTGTTCACCAATTTCGAATGGGCGCGCTGGATGGGAGCCAATGGGCGCCGCGCCGCTGAAACCGCTTTCACGTGGGACATCATCGCGGAAAAAACGGAGCAGTGTTATCGCTTATGAACCAAACTCCAGTTCAACCTTCCGAGACGATTCGTGTCTTCGACATTGAAGACGAGCTTCCTCGACCAGTACCCAGCCATCGGCCAATTACAACCAAGGCGACTTTCGTTCACGAGCAAGACATCAGTTCATTTCTGCAAGGCACTAATGTTCGCGCATACGAAAAACTTGGAGCCCACCTGTTGACGGTGAATGGGATTGGGGGCACTCACTTCGCAGTGTGGGCCCCCAATGCCGAGCGAGTCCAAGTCATGGGCGACTTTAATGGCTGGGATAAAATCACACATGCGTTGCATCCGCTCGGGCAATCCGGCATCTGGGTGGGTTTCGCTGCGGGGATAGGCCAGGGAACGCATTACAAGTATCACGTGGTTTCGCGTTTCAATGGGCATGCGATTGACAAGGCTGACCCGTTTGCTTTCTGGAGTGAAGCGCCCCCCGAAACCGCGTCGGTGGTATGGGACCTGGACTATAATTGGGGTGATCACGCCTGGATGGCAGAACGACGCGGGCGAAATTCACCAGACGCTGCCGTTGCAATTTACGAAGTCCATTTGGGTTCGTGGATGCGTGTGTCGGAAGAAGGGAATCGCTGGATGAGCTATCGGGAACTCGCGCCGAAGCTGGCGGAATACATCCAACTCATGGGCTTCACACACGTGGAACTGTTGCCGGTTACCGAGCATCCGTTTTACGGGTCGTGGGGCTACCAAACGACCGGGTACTTCGCGCCGACGAGCCGCTACGGAACGCCGCAAGATTTCATGTTCTTTGTGGACTATCTCCATCATCGCGACATCGGGGTAATCCTTGACTGGGTTCCTTCCCATTTCCCGACCGATGGTCACTCACTGGCTTACTTTGACGGGACGCACCTCTTTGAACACGTCGATCCGCGAAAGGGCTTTCATCCGGACTGGAACAGCGCGATTTTCAATTATGGGCGCAACGAAGTCCGCAGTTTTCTGATCAGCAGCGCGTTGTTTTGGCTGGATACGTATCACGTGGACGGATTGCGGTTGGATGGAGTGGCATCCATGCTCTACCTGGACTACTCGCGCAAGGCAGGAGAATGGATTCCAAATCAATTTGGTGGCCGTGAGAACCTGGAAGCCATTGACTTCTTACGGCAGCTTAACCTGGCGGTCACGCAAAATCATCCTGAAGTCATCACGATCGCCGAAGAGTCCACGGCGTGGCCAATGGTTTCGCGCGCCGTTGCCGATGGAGGACTAGGCTTCCACATGAAATGGGACATGGGTTGGATGCATGACACGCTGCGCTATTTTAAGCGGAATCCCATTCATCGAAGTTATCACCACGGTGAACTGGCGTTCCGAATGGTTTATGCCTTCAGCGAAAATTACATCCTTCCGCTTTCGCATGATGAAGTTGTCCATGGCAAAGGATCATTGTTCGGGATGATGAGTGGCGATGAATGGCAAAAGTATGCAAACCTGCGGTTGCTTTTCGGCTACATGTACGGTCAACCGGGAAAAAAACTCTTGTTCATGGGCGCTGAACTGGCCCAATGGCCGGAGTGGAGCCATGAGTCCAGTGTGGAATGGAGCGTGTCAGCGGATCGTTATCATGGCGGTGCACAGAAGTGGTTGAGTGATCTGAACCGTTTATACGTCGCTGAACCAGCGCTGCACGAACTTGATTTTCATCCGAAAGGTTTTCAGTGGATTGACTACAATGACACAAAGAACACAACGCTCAGTTTCGTTCGTCGAGCGCGTTCGAACGACGACATCGTGCTGGTCGTCTTGAATTTCACGCCGGTTGTCATCAAGAATTATCGCGTCGGCGTGCCGCGCGGCGGGTTTTGGAAAGAGTTGTTGAACAGCGACTCTCAATTCTACGGTGGCGGCGCACATGGAAACGCGGGCGGCGTTCAGACCGAACCTGTCAAACAGCATCGGCAAGCGTGCTCAGTCCGTTTGATCTTGCCCCCCTTGAGCGCCTTGTTTCTTGTCAATCGTGAAGCTCGAACACCCGGATAACGGACTGACGAAACTGGAGCAATGTTTTTTATGACCACTGTGACCGAGACGATTCAGACACAAAGCGGCGTCACGCTGGTGGTGGACAAACGTCTGGGGGAACATGATCTAGAGATTCTCCTGCGATTGGAACCCGCGAAGAAGTGCATTTTGCATTGGGGACTGCGCGCTCCCGATAAGGCGGTGTGGGAAATTCCTCCGGACTGGCTTTGGCCAGAAGGTACAATTCCCCAGGGAAAAACTGCAGTGCAAACTCCATTCCGTCGCAATGGCGAAAACCAAATTGTCATCCGCCTGCAAAATCCGCCGGCCTTTTCATCAATCGTTTTCGCGCTCTTCTTCCCAGAGCCCCGTCGTTGGGACAACAACCACGGCCAGAATTATCGGATTGAAATTGCCCGTGAAGAGCGATCGCACAGTGCGCTACAACGCGATTTCCAACAGGAAATCTACAACCGCAACGTTTTGTTCGAACAAACGTTCAATGTCCAATCCGAAGGCCAACTGGCCGCAGCGGTCATAGGCGAGCCTGAATGCTACTCGATTGTGTTGTTCTGCGACGTTCCGGGGCCGCTGGTCTTCCACTGGGGCTTTGCTCGTTACTCATCTTATGATTGGTTTGTGCCGCCAGCCTCGCTTCGTCCGCCCGGGACTGTGCTTTGGCAGAACACTCCTCAGACGCCATTCGCGTTTGGTGACGATGGTCTGAGCCGCCTGCATCTTGAGTTCCCGATTGCGGAAGCTCCATTGGGCATCCAATTCGTTCTCAAGCAGGTTGCGACCAATCGATGGTTGAAAGAACGCGGTGGAAATTTTTACCTCCCGGTAACTACAACAGCGCCAAAACAAACGGGACTGGAAACTGCCGAACTTCATCCCTTGGTGGACGAAATTGTCCAGGCTGAAATGGGCCGAGGGTCGTGGACGCTCATGCACCGGTTCAATCTTTGTCATGATTTGTTGGATCGCGTTGGCAACAATCCAGATGGCCTCGCCCTCTTGTTTGTCTGGCTGCGTTTTTCAGCGACCCGCCAGTTGACTTGGCAACGCAACTACAACACGAAACCCCGCGAACTGAGTCATGCGCAAGAGCGGCTGACGCAAAAGCTGGCAGACATGTACACGCAAGTTACCACAAGTCGTCCGCTCGTGCGCCTGATCCTCGCGACCGTAGGCCGCGGCGGCGAAGGCCAGCGTATCCGTGACGAAATTCTGAACATCATGCACCGCCATCACATCAAGGAGGTCTCAGGGCATTTCACGGAAGAGTGGCATCAGAAACTGCACAACAATACCACGCCAGACGACATTGTGATTTGTGAGGCATATCTGGAATTTCTTCGCAGCAGCGGAAACCTGGAGCGCTTTTACCAACGCTTGCAGGAGGGAGGCGTCACGAAAGCGCGACTGGAAAGTTTCGAGCGTCCGATTACGACCCCGCCGGATTTTGTTCCCCACTTGAAGGAAGCCTTGATCCACGACTTTGAAAATTTTCTAAAAGTTCTCAAGTCAGTGCACGCGGGAGCGGATCTGGAAACAGCCATTCATTCGGCCCAGTATCAATTGGACGCGGACACGCAGAGCATGCTGTCGGATTTGTGGGCTCGTGGTGATGATCCGCATCTACCGTTGATGAAACAGGCGGATCAAATCACGGAGATTCGTTGCCGCCTCCAACTGCATCTTTCGACGCAAAGCGCCCGCGAAATACTTTATCTGGATTTGGCGCTGGAACAATTTCTGCGCGGTCTCGTCGAGCGAAACATCCACCAGCACCTCTCCAATGACCAACTCGTGGATTTGATCCAGCAGGTCGTTGAAAATCTTTTGCTGTCACAACCTGAAGCCGAGTTGGATTTTTGTCTGCGCCACTGGAAGCGGTTGAGCGGCCTTCCGCGTTTTGGTCAGGACTGGTCACTTCACGCGAAAGCTGTGCTGGATCGAATCGGCCGTGTTTTGAGCAGTCTGATTGACCGCACCTACCAATTGCTTCAGCCGAAAGCGGAATTGCTCGGAAACGCCTTTCACGCGGAGGCCTGGACCATCACACTTTTCAGCGAGGAAGTGGTGCGTGGCGCGAGCTTGGGATTCACGCTGTCACTTCTGCTGCATCATCTTGATCCTCGATTGCGGCAGGCTGCCCAACTAGGCGATTGGCAGATCATCAGCCCGGGTGGCGGCCAGGGCATGGTGGAAATCGTGGATGCCCTGCGGTCTGTTCAAGGAAAGAGTTTTGATGGGCCGCGCGTGATTGTTGCCGACCATGTGATGGGTGATGAAGAAATTCCCGAAAGCGTCTCTGCTGTCATTGCGCCTGACGTGACCGACATCGTCTCGCACGTCGCAGTTCGCGCGCGGAATGCGCATCTGCTGTTTGCCACTTGTTACGATGCGGCAACCCTCGCCCGCCTCAAAGCGTTAAGAGGTCATCACATTCAAGTCAAGGTGACTCCGGCAGGAGATGTTGTGTTCGAGAAGATCGCGGGTGAGGCATTGGCGAGGCCTGCGGTGGCTCGAGCCACACGACAAGCAGCGATCAAGCCGCAGCTCAAGCGATTTGTCGTCACGAGCAAAGAGTTCGACGAGACGATAGTTGGCGCAAAATCTGTCAATCTCAAACGCCTCCGCGAAAAAGTGCCGGATTGGATTCGCGTGCCCGATTCGATGGCGTTGCCGTTTGGGGTGTTTGAAGAAATGCTGCGCCGGAAAGAAAACGCGACCTTGGCCGGAAATTTTCATCGGCTCGTCAAGCAACTCGATCGCGAGGCAAGTCGGACCAGCACACTGGAGGAGATCCGCGCGGTCATCTCAACACTCAACGCGCCGGCAGAGTGCGCTGCGACGCTCCGGCTCGCGTTGCAAAAGGCGCACTGGCCTTCACCACTGAGTTGGGAAGATGCCTGGCAACGCATCAAACGAGTGTGGGCATCGAAGTGGAATGAGCGGGCCTATCTCAGCCGAAGAACAAGAGGTATTGCTCACGAGGATCTCTTTATGGCGGTCTTGATTCAACCGGTGGTCGAAGCGGAATACGCGTTCGTGATTCATACGGCCAATCCATTCACTGGGAAGTGGGATGAACTATTTGCTGAAGTGGTTTTGGGTCTCGGCGAAACGCTCGTCGGCAATTATTCCGGCAGAGCGTTGAGCTTCACTTTCGATAAGCAGAGCAACCGGCAATGCTTGCTCTCATATCCGGGCAAAAGCGTTGGCCTCTACGGAAGCGGCCTGATATTTCGGTCGGATTCCAGCGCGGAGGACTTGGCCGATTACGCCGCCGCCGGTCTGTACGACAGTGTTCTTCTACAACCGCCTCGCGAAGTTGCTTTGGACTATTCGCGAGAGCCGCTCATTTGGGACGAATCTTTCAGGCGCAGTCTTGTTGCTGATATCGCAAGAATCGGTGTCGAAGTCGAAACGGCCTTCGGCGTTCCGCAGGATATCGAAGGAGCATACGCAAAAGGACAATTCTGGGTCGTGCAAACGCGCCCGCAGGTTGGGCTTGATCATGCGTAAGGCCACGCGTATACGGATTGGGAATCAGACTGCGTTTTCCGCAACCAGCGCTGTTGCACCGTTCGAGTATGCTGCCAAGCATGGCTTTGACGCGTTCGAATGGTTTCCAGATAAAAAATCCGGGGGCGCGGGTTGGGACGAAAACGACCTCGATGCCGAAGGTCGGAGCAAGATTCGTGGGACGGCTGTTGCTTGCGACATTCGTCTTTCCGTCCACGCTCGTTGGCAAGCCAACCCGCTGCAGCCGGAAGGCACGCCAATCCTACTTAAAGACGTCGAACTCGCGGAGGACCTTGGCGCTTCACTGCTGAACATTCATCTCTACACCGAAGCCGGGTTGGATGTCTATGTAGACGCGGTTGAGCCTCTAGTTAAAGTCGTTGTTGGAGCCGGCCTCCAGCTTTCAATTGAAAATACACCTCTCACTTCGCCGGAACATTTTAATGAATTATTCGCGCGATTGCGCACCCGCCATTCCATTTCCATGAAACACGTCGGTATGTGCCTCGATCTGGGCCACGCCAATCTGTGTGCTCACACGCGAAACGACTATCTAAAATATCTTGCCCAATTGGACCGCCAAGTGCCGATCATTCATCTTCACGTTCACGAAAACTGGGGCGATTATGACAGCCATTTGCCGCTCTTCACCGGTCCTGCTGAAAGAAACATGGTCGGGGTGCGCGAATTCGTGGCCCAAATGCACGCGCGCAACTTTTCTGGCTCGATCATTCTCGAACAGTGGCCGCACCCCCCCTCGCTCCTGAACCAGGCTCGTGACGGCCTGAAGCAATTATTTGCCGAGACAATGAGAAGGACGCCGATCCGAAAAAGAAATAATGTCGTATGAGCACCGTGTTTCATGCGCTGATTTTGAACCTGCACCAGCCGTCCGGAAATCTGGAGGACTTGCTGAAGAACCAAGAATGGGAAGCTCGCCAAATACTCTGTGCAATCGACCGTATTCCGCGTTCGCTTTGGGGATACGAGGATGTGGGACGTGTTCATCTTTCAGTTTCCGGCACTCTATTGGAAACGCTGGCGAACCCGGATTTTCAACGGCGCGTTTACGGCATCGTGAAATGCGGCGACTTGCTCTGGCATCTGCAAAATCAGAAAATCATCCAGGTTCTCGGCACGGCTTATTACCACCCGGTATTGCCTCTCATTCCGCGAGCCGATTGGGAAGAACAACTCGTCCGTTGGCTGGGCATCGGGCGTCATCTCTTCTGGCGGCCGCGAATCTCCGGTTTCTGGCCACCGGAAATGGGCTTTTGCATGGAACTCATTCCGCTGCTCAAAAGGCTCGGCTACCGGTACGTGATCGTTGACAGCGAGCACGTCGAACCGATCGCGCCAATGCGCTGGGATGAAATTCGCTACCAGCCTCACATCGCGCGGCACGCTGGCGAGGAAATCGTTGTTGTGGTCAGAGACCGCGAGTTGTCGGACGCACAGCAATCGGGAATGGACCACGGGTGGTTCATGTCCGAAGCGCATGAACGTACAAAGTACTGCAACTTCCCGCCGCTGGTAACGACATGCAGCGACGGTGACAACGGCGGGTGGTTTCGCAATAGTTGTGCAAAAGGAAATTTCTGGGGCGTGTTCTACCAACCATTGCTCGATTGGGTGCGGCGGGGCGAAACGGAAATTCGGCCTTCCTTCATTGACGATTACTTGAATAATTACGGCGCTCATGGATTGGTCCACGTGCGCACGGGCGCGTGGAACACCGGTTGGCATAGCGGCAAAGGCTTCCTCCAATGGACAGGTTCGCAGGCGCAAAAGGATGCGCTCAATCGTGTCGCACAGACGAGCGAAATGCTGCACGCAACGCAGCGCAGGTTCGCCCAACGTGGCGTGAATCACCCAGATATGTCTCGCGTTCTGGAGGAAGCACACTGGCGGCTGCTGCGCGCCGAAACAAGCTGCAATTTTTTCTGGGGTGAAGCCTGGGTGCATCGTTGCCGCAGCGAACTCGACGAGAGCTTGGCAAGGCTCGGTCGAGTCGCATATCTCTTGGTTTAGGAAGTGGCAGCATGGTTCGATTCGTGGTTGGAAGGCGCTTCGGTAACGGATAGGCCATCGTTAATGCGCGATTATTTTTATTGGGCTATGCACTTGATTCCCCTTCCTGCAGAGCCGGACAACCTAAAGATTGAACTCCAACGGAAACGGCCCGCGCGCGGCGTTGGAGTTCACACTCTAGCGTGTCCGATGGGCCAAGGGGAATCAAGTAGTACATAGCCCCATATTTTTATTCAGCTTTGGGATGCCCTCGATGCACGTCGGGAAGGTGCTCGGATGGCCTGCCGGGTCTGCTGGCTGATTCGCTGCCGGACCGATTCGGCAACGCCCTGATTGACGCCTGGCTCTCAACACAGGGCAGGACGCCACAAAGTTTCAATGCGGTTGAACGGCTTTGCTACACTGGGGCACGCGGCATGGGAGCGTTGGAGTTCGCGCCGGCTTTGGGACCGAAGCCGCAAACCTCGAAGAAGATCGAAATTGATGCCCTGGTCAAGCTGGCGTCTGAGATATTGAGCCAGCGCAAGAATCTGAAAACCAGCTTTGCGAGCGAGCGCAGGAAGAACGCTTTGAACGACATTCTGCGCGTCGGCACCTCCGCCGGCGGCGCACGGGCGAAGGCGGTCATTCCTTGGAATCCGGAGACTCACGAAGTTCGCTCCGGGCAGGTCGCGGCGGGAAAGGGTTTCGGCTACTGGTTGCTGAAATTCGATGGCGTCACCGGGAACAAAGACAAGGAACTCGAAGATCCCAAAGGGTATGGCGCAATCGAATACGCCTATTCGCTCATGGCGAAGGCGGCGGGCCTGACCCTGGGCGAGTGCCGCCTGCTCGAAGAAAACGGCCGGCGGCATTTCATGAGCCGGCGCTTTGACCGGCTCGAAGGCGGCGAGAAGCTGCACATGCAGTCGCTCTGCGCCTTGGCGCATTTCGACTTCAACCACGCGGGCGCATACTCCTACGAGCAGGCGTTGCTGACCATCCGCCAACTAAACCTGCCGATGGAAGCAGTGGAAGAGCAGTTTCGGCGAATGACCTTCAACATCATCGCGCGCAACCAGGACGATCACGTCAAGAACATCGCTTTCCTGATGGACAAGGCCGGACGCTGGTCGCTCGCCCCCGCGTTCGATGTGACCTACAGCCACAATCCGACCGGCAGTTGGATCGCCACACATCAAATGACGATGAACGGCAAGCGCGACGGATTCACGCTGGCCGACTTTCGCGCATGTGCCAAAAGTGCGTTGATGAAACGCGGTCGGGCAGAGGCCATCGTGGAGGAAGTTCGCGCCGTCGTCGCGACATGGCCGGACTACGCCGAGCAGGCGCAGGTGGCTAACGAGTGGCGCAAGCAATTCCAGCGAAACCATCGTTTGGAATTCCCACGCACATGACGATCAAGATAAGCTTCAATCAATCCACGGCCGCGAACACGAGCGCGGGTAATCAGAGGAGTCGGGTTATGTCACGCGGAACCGTCCATCGGGTTCGTCGCTCTCAATTCCCAAGCCACTTCTTGGCCACTTTTTCGGTTCTGACTGGTTGTAGTGAGTTGCAGCGAGTTCATGATGGTTTGTCGCAAACAATTGAAAACAACCAAGAACCACAACTCACTGCAACTTGACGCAACTGCTCAAAACTCCATTTTCTAAACTCATAATCGCTTGGTCACAGGTTCAAATCCTGTTGGGCCCACCAATGCAAAAGCCGCCTGGCACGCCGCAAGTTCGAAGATTGCTTCGCGGCCAAGGGAGCGTGATCGCGGCACAGCAAATATCACCGAACAGGAGTCCGGCGCGTTGTCCGCATCACAGCTTGCTCACAAACCGGCGCAGGCGATTCAGGGCTTCCTTGAGGTTGTCCATGCTGGTCGCGTAGGCGCAACGAACAAACCCTTCGCCGCACGCGCCGAAAGCCGGGCCGGGCACCACCGCCACCTTTTCCTCGCGCAACAAAGCCAGGGCGAATTCCTTCGCGGGCAGGCCGAACTTGGCCACGTTCGGAAAAGCGTAAAAGGCGCCGAGCGGAAGCGGACATTGGATGCCCATGTCCGCGAACGCCGACGCAATGAAATTTCGGCGACGACGGTATTCGTCAACCATCTTGCCTACGTCCGCGTCCGGCCGGGCCAGGGCTTCGATGGCGGCCTTCTGGCCCATCGACGAGGCGCACAACATTGTGTACTGGTGAATCTTCATCATCGCTTCGATGAGCTCGGCTGGACCGCAGGCGTAACCGAGGCGGAAGCCGGTCATGGCCCATGCCTTGGAAAATCCATGCAGAAAAATCGTGCGGTCCCGCATGCCGGGCAGGCTCACGAGACTTGTGTGCGGCGAATCGTAAGTCAGCTCGGCGTAGATTTCATCGGTAACGACGATGAGATCGCGCTCACGGACGAAGGCGGCAATCCCTTCCAAATCCTCCTGGCTCATGATTGCGCCGGTGGGATTGTTTGGAAAATTCAACATCAACACCTTTGTCTTCGGTGTGGATTTCGCTTCGAGCATCGCGCGCGTGAGGCGAAAACCGTTCTCGGCTTTCGTCTCGACGGCCAGCGGTTTGCCACTCGCAAAAAGAATCGTCGCGCGATACGACACATAACACGGCTCGTGGTAGAGGACCTCGTCGCCCGGATTGATCAGCGCGCGCAACGCCAGGTCCAGCGCCTCGCTCACTCCAACCGTGACGAGGATTTCGCTCTCCGGATTGTATTCCGCGCCGAACTTCTTGCCCACGTATTTGGAAAGCGCCCTGCGCAGTTCGAGATACCCGAGGTTGCTCGTGTAATGCGTGGCGCCGCGTTCGAGCGCGAACACGGTGGATTCCCGCACGTGCCACGGCGTGTCGAAATCAGGCTCGCCAATGCCGAGGCTGATCACCTCCTTCATCGTCGAGACGATGTCGAAGAAATCGCGGATGCCGGAGCGCGGAATGTCGCGCACCGTCGCGTTGATCCGGTCACGGAGAGACGGAGAGGCGTTCATCCGAGGAATCCTGTTGCATCAACACGCCGAAGCGTTTGTAGGTTTTGAGCATGAAATGGGTTGACGTGGAAATTACGCCGTCCAATGGCGACAGCCGCTCGCTGACGAACGCGGCCACCTCGCGCAGGTTGTGCCCTTCCACAAACAGCAGCAAGTCATAGGCGCCGCTCATCAGATAGGCCGAGCGCACTTCGGGAAACCGGCTGATGCGATCGGCGATGGAGTTGAAGCCCCCTTCGCGCTGGGGCGTCACCTTGACCTCGATGACAGCCGTGACGGTGTCAAGCTCCAGTTGATCCTCGTTCAGGATGGCCTGATAACCGCGGATGACGCCGCGCTGCTCGTAATCCACAATCCGCTGGTTCACTTCCGCGAGCGGGAGGTTCAGCATCCGCGCGATGTTTTCGCGCGATTCGAGCGCGTTCTTCTGCAACAGTTCCAATAGTTCGTCCATAATCACCTCAGCACAGGTTGGGTGTTAACGTACCGACTGCCTGCCGGTTCGTCGAGCAGGAACACTCACATTCCGCTGGAGCATGATTGGACAGTCTCAACTCCGCTGGAAACCAACGACGGTAGTAAGTTCGGGATTCCTCAGTCCCGGCGAACAGCGTCAGGCAATCGCGCCGAAACCTCGGCGTGGTTTCATGTCGGCTGGGGCCTGACTTCTCCACTCCATAAACGCTTCAGTTCTTTGATCAGAACCAATTCCTGCGCCCATTGCATCCGGTGTTGCCGATCCAGCGCGTCGGCTTGCACGATAGCAGCCAAGCTGGACGGCGGCATCTGCCTGACGAAATCCAGATCGTGCCTGGTGCGCGGGATGCCCCAATAAGTTGCTGGCCATTAAACGAGTGAAGTAACAGGTCACGCCGACGTGGTTGAGCCGCCGGAGACAATCAGTCAGTAATTTGCGTTCACTCAGGCGACGCGGGCCAGTTTGAGATCGTAGTGGAACAGCCGCTCCACTTCGGCGGCGTCCGCTTCGGGATTTGTTGGCGAATTCCTTCGCGGACGATGTCGCACGACAACTCGTGCAAATCAAGGGCGATGCCCTGCCGTGGTTCGCTGGTCACGCGGCGATAGTGGGCAATCTGCTTTTCCAGAGCGGCTTCAGAATTCATGGCCAAACTAACCTTTCCGCGCTTCCTTTGCCCATGTGTCTTTCAACGTGATCGTCCGATTGAACACCAGCTTGCCGGGCGCGCTTTCCTTATCGAGCGTGAAGTAGGCGAGGCGCTCGAATTGATAGCGCAGTTCGGGCTTCGCGTCTTCCAGGCTCGGCTCGCATTTGGCGGTGATGACTTCGAGGCTCTTCGGGTTTAGGACGGACTTGAAATCGCGTCCGTCCTGGTCCGGTTCGGCTTCGGTAAAGAGGCGGTCGTAGAGCCGAACCTCGGCATCAAACGCGTGGGAGGCGCAGACCCAGTGGATCGTACCTTTCACTTTGCGGCCGGCCGTCGGGCCGCCGGTTTTGCTGTCGAGGTCGGCGGTGCAGCGCAGTTGGGTGATAGTGCCGCTGGCGTCCTTCACCACTTCGTCGCACTTGATGATGTAGGCGTATTTCAATCGCACTTCGCCGCCGGGTTTGAGCCGGAAGAATTTCGGCGGCGGCGTTTCCATGAAATCGTCGCGCTCAATGTAGAGTTCGCGGCTGAACGGAATCTTGCGTTTCCCTGCGCCTTCGTCTTCGGGATTGTTGACGGCGTCGAGTTCCTCGGTTTTACCTTCGGGATAATTTGTGAGGACGACTTTGATTGGCCGCAGCACGGCAAGGCGGCGCAGGGCACGTTGGTTGAGGTCGTCGCGGATGGCGTGCTCGAACAAGGCGATATCGGTCTGGCTGATGTATTTGGTGACGCCGACCCCGATGGCAAAAGTGCGCAACGCTTCGGCGGTGACCCCACGCCGTCGGATGCCGCTGATCGTCGGCAGACGCGGGTCGTCCCAACCGGCAACAACCTTGTCATTGACCAGCGCTATGAGCTTGCGCTTGGAGACGATCATGTAAGTCGGAATCAATTTCGCAAACTCGTATTGGCGAGGCAGGGGACGCGGCAGATCGAGGTTCTCCAGAATCCAATCGTAGAGCGGGCGATGCACTTCAAACTCCAACGTGCAAATGCTGTGCGTGATACCTTCGATGTAATCGCTCAGGCAATGCGCGAAGTCATACATCGGATAGATGCACCATTTGCCCCCAGTGTGATGGTGCTCCGCGTGGCGGATGCGATACAGCAGAGGATCGCGCAGCCAGATGTTCGGCGACGCCATGTCAATCTTGGAGCGAAGCGTGCGCGCGCCGTCGGGGAACTCGCCGATTTTCATCCGCGTGAACAAATCCAGATTTTCTTCGACGCTACGATTGCGCCAAGGGGAATCCTTTCCGGGACGATCGGGCGCGCCGCGATAAGCGTCGGTGTCTTCAGGCGAAAGGTCGCAGACGTAAGCCTTGCCCTTCTTGATGAGTTGGACGGCGTATTCGTAAAGCTGGTCGAAATAATCGGAGGCGTAGAAGGGTTCGTGATGCGTGATGCGTGATGCGTGATCCGTGGATGCGGGCAAGCAGAAATCAGGTTTGCCATCGGAGGTGATTGTTTCTGGCGTCTTGCCTTTCGGTTTCAGACCGAGGCAATGATCCGCCCAACCCTTGATGAGCCAATTCACATCTTCAAAAATCGAATCTACATATTCCACCTCCTCCTTCGTGGGGTTCGTGTCGTCGTAGCGGAGATTGCAGATGCCGCCGAACTCGCGCGCGATGCCGAAATTCAGGCAGATGGATTTGGCGTGGCCAATATGCAGGTAGCCGTTTGGTTCGGGCGGAAAGCGGGTGTGGATGCGCGGATACTTTTTTTCCGTGACGTGTTGCGCGACGACGTCACGGATGAAATCGGACGGGGCAATCGCCATCGCTTTTGCGTCTGGACTTTCGGTGCTCGGATTGTTCATTTGTCGGCGCGGAGGCTAACCAATCGCAGCGGCGTTGAACAGTAAATTGGCCTAGTTCGGCGTCTGCTGGCGGAAAGCGTCGGTGACACTTTTCGCTGGCAAGACTTTGCCGCGGTAGAAAGCGATGCTCTTGTCGTTCCATACCACAAGCAGCGGAATCTGTCCGGTTTGGCTGGCAAGACCGTAGAACACATCGCCGCTCTTGAGGTTGGCCAGGTTCTGGCCTTCGGTCTGGCGGGTTGTGGTTTGAAAAAGTTCACTCACCGGCGCGACGAAGCCTTCAAGGTTCACCGATTCACCCACCCGCAAGGCAGCGGCTTGTTGAGGAGTCAGTGGCGTCAGCGGTTGCAGCGGCGTGAACAGAACCCAGTCCTTCGCTCCGGGCTTCGTGCCGTAAACCAAGAGCGCACGGTTTTCATCCTCGTTGAGGAGATGATATTCATGCCGCTCGTAACGGCGACCGACTTGGGCAATTTCCACGAGGGCATGACCGGTGATACGATAAGTTCTCGCATCCAATCTGCCTACACTCCCAAGCGCCAACGGCGAAGCGGGCGCAATCGTTTTCACAACTCCGGCTCGCTGGCGCGCGGGTCGGCAGGACGAGTAGCCGGCAACGAGAATCGCTGCGCCGAGGATCGCGCCGACAATTCTCATGACGAAGCCGGACGAGGTGGAATTGTTGTCCTGCCCCGATCGCAAAAAGTTGCTCGTGATCCCGGCGGTCGGCCGGATGCGAATCCCGAAGGCGGACGCCACGGCGCTCGGCGGCAGGTTCAGGCCACGATAGACTTCAACCTCGTCGCCGGTCCAGCTCACCACCTGCATCGTGTCACCGGCTTCGGCGTTGAAGTAATGGGCCACGTCGCCGACTTCGACGCCTTCGGGCGCTTGTCCTTCGATGTGATAAACCCGCGATTCGTCCACCAACGTGACGCGAACATCCGTGCCGTCGAGATTCAGCGGGTCGCCGACGCGTTTGGCAGCAGCATCTTCGGCAGTGATCGGAAACTCCGGCTCGAACAGCGTGAACAGCCGCCACTGGCCGCCGCGCTCCGTCTCCTCGTAAACCAATGTGGCGGATTTGCCTTCGTCATTCACGAGGTTGAACTCATTCCAATAGTAAGTCTCGCCCGCCTCTTCCATTCCCATGACCACACGACCGAGCACACGATAACGCCGTCCGGCGAGCGTGCCGCTCATGCCGACGCGAAGTGGTGTTGGATTGGCAAAGCTCATCCTCTCACCGGAAAACATGTGGAACGAAACGGCTCAAATTACCTGTGATGCGCCGTGTGTCTTCGCGAATTCCAAGGCCGCCCGCTTCATGATCAATTATCCACACGCCGAAGATCGGATGATGACCGCCAAAGTCCGGCACCGTCGCGAGGGCCTGAAACACGTGGCCTTCTTCGCCGTAATCGCCGCCCGTTTCCTCGACGACCACGCCGCTTTCGACCCAGGTCACGTTGCTGCCTTCGCGGCTGAGCTTCGGTTTGCGGATGAAATGATCCCCAAGCGGCGAGGCGAGTTCGTACGCGGGCAGCAAATTGGGATGGTCGGGAAAAAGTTCCCAGAGAATCGGGAGCAGCCCTTTGTTGCTGAGAAGCATTTTCCAGGTCGGTTCGATGAACTGGACGCATTCTGTCGTGAGATGCGCGCCGAATTCCTCATGCCAGAGCCACTCCCACGGATACAACTTGAAACAATGCTGGATGGTTTGGTTGTCGAGATCGACGAAACGGTTTTGCCGACTATCCCAGCCGATGTCCTCGACAAAAACCGGCTTCGTCTTCACGCCCGCCTGCTCGCAAGTGTCGCGCAAGTAGAGCACGGTCATCTCGTCTTCGGGTTGTTCCTTGATGCTGCTGAAGTGAATCGTTTGCCCCGCCCAGCGTCGCCAAGCCTCGATGAGCCGCTCGTGAATCGAGTTGAATTGGTCGGCGTCCGCGTGCGTTTCCTGCAGCCAGAACCACTGGGCAACGGAGGCTTCGACGAGAGCAGTCGGAGTGTCGGCGTTGTATTCGAGAAGTTTGGGCGGCGAGGCGCCGTCGTAGCTCAAATCGAATCGACCGTAGAGACTGAAGTCGTCGCGCTCCCACGAACCGAGAATGCTGGCGATGGCGGTTTCCGGAATTCCCAAGCGCGACCACCAGCTATTTTCAATCACCGCTTCCGCTGCCTCGATGCAAAGGTGATGCAGCGTGTTGCCCGCCGATTCGAGCGCGTCCACTTCCTGCGCTTTCATCTCGTAACAGGCGGATTCGTCCCAGTAAGGCCCCGTATCGTGCGAATGATAAGTGAGACCGACGCTCTCGACTTTTTCGCGCCAATCGGGCCGAGGTTGACAAGTGTGCCGTTGCATCAGGACCAGGTGTGGTAACTACGTGAGCTGCTGCCGAAGCCGCCGCGCGGAACATCGGTGCGCTGCGCCTGCGCCTGTTGCGCCGTTTCTGGCGTTGGCGATGAAATGTTCGTGATGCTTTGATGCGGAGATTCACCCCACTGGCCGCCGTAGAAGTATCGCTGGCTCTTTGGCTCATAGTAGTTGTACGGAATCTGATACCACGCGCGAAACGGCGCATGATAATAACCCACGCCACGAACGTAGAAGTTGTTGGTATAGACGCGGTCTGGACTGACCGGCACCTGGGATGGATTCTCCGGTCCGCAACTGGTCAGGGCGCCCGCAGACAATCCGCCAATCAACACCAACCGGATGCTCCTGCTCCGTTTCACGATGGCGCGCGAAATTATTTCAGCCAAGCATCGCCGCGGCCACGATGATACACACGCCGAGAATCACCGCGGCGCCGATGATGGCGGCGGCGACGTTCTTGTTCTCCAGAATCTCCTTGGTGAGATCGCCGGGCGTGCATTTGTCGAAGAGCTTGAAGCCGGCAATCGCCGCCGCCAGACCAATGCCAGTGAACAGCAACATGTACCCGATGGCTTCGCCAAGCGACTGCGCGTGCCAACTTGGCTGGGCGGTGGTGTCAGCGGCGTGAAGCGCCGGAGACGCGAGGAGGAACAGCAGTTGAGTGAGAATTCGAGTTTTCATAGGCTGTGGCGTGGAGCATAGCCTGAACCCTGGTCAGCCTTCAATCGAAAACCCGGCGAGCACCTCGGTCAAAAACCACGCCTTGCCGAAGCCCCGAGGTAAACGGGGCGAACTGCCATCAATGGTGCATGCAGCCGATCTTACCGACCGCAAACACGAAGCCAGCGAAGCCGACGATCAGCAGCCAGGGATTGCCTTTGACCGTGGCCAGATAGATACCCGCACCCAGCACCGCGCCCATCGCCAGCCAGACACCACATGCATAAACAAGTTTCATGTCGGCGATGTTACCGGGTTTCGCGTTTGATTCAAGGACGGTGTGCACGAACCAAATCGCTCACGCAAATTGTTACGCCGCTCTTGACCTGAGAACCCGATCAACGAGCGCACGCTGGCTTCGTATGCCGTGGTTGAGGGCTGGCTCTTCATGCCAACCGAAAACCATCTCTACCGGGTTCAAGCGCGATAGCGAACGGCGAATCGCTTATTCCATTGACCAACCTGACTGTGTTTCCGCATCGTTGCCGCCGCATGAAAAGCGGAAAGCGAGTTGCAGAATCGCGGGATTTGGCCACTGTAACCCTCCTTCAGATTCGTGCGTTATGAATGTTGAGCGTGAATGTCTTTAGCCATGTCGGAAGACAACTTCGATGTGGCCGGATGCCTGGAACGGGTGCGCCAGCAGGACGAGGAAGCCGCCAAAATGCTGGTGACGCATCTCTATCCGCTGGTGCTCAAAGTGGTGCGCACGCATTTGCCGCGTCGTGTTTCTGAAGATGACCTGGCGCAGGAAATTTTTATGAAGTTGTTTCAACGATTGGAACAATATCAACCCCGCCAGTCCATCCCCTTTGAACATTGGGTGTCGCGCATCGCGGTCAACACGTGTCTGGATGCCCTGCGCGCCCAGATGCGCCGGCCGGAGTTGCGGTGGGCGGATCTTTCGGAAGCGGAAGCGGCCTGGCTGGAATTTTTTGTCAGCACGGAAGTGGAATCCTCGCCATCGGCCGCCGATGCGGCCGCCGCGCGCGAGTTGATACACAAATTGCTGGCCGAACTGTCACCAGAAGACCGGCTGGTGATCAACCTGCTCGATTTGCAGGAAAAGTCGGTGAATCAAATCAGCGAGCTGACTGGCTGGAGCAAGTCGCTGGTCAAAGTGCGGGCTTTTCGCGCCCGGCGGAAATTGAGAAAACTGGCGGAGCAGTTCAAGAAGCGAGAGGAAATTTATGAATCGATTCGATCGTAACTGGCAGGTGGGTGCCGCCGCGGCGCGCAAAGCGCCCGTGCCGCCGCTGCGCGAAATCCCGTTCGGGTTCGCCACCCGTGTCGTGGCCCTGTGGCGGGCGCAGGCGCGCACGGTTTCGCCGGACGTGATTTGGGAACGGTTGAGTTTGCGCGCGTTGGTTTGTGCCTCGGTTTTGCTTTTGCTGTCGCTGGCCTGGAGCAGCTCGATGTCCGCCGACGGGCAACTGCTGAAGCCGGCCTTGGAGCACACCGTTGCCGATCTCTTCTGGATGTTATGAGTTTGTTGAGGCATTGGAAAATCGCGCTGCTGTTGGTGGCGGTCGTGGTGGTCAGCGGGACGGCGGGCGCGTTGCTGGGAATTTGTTCCACGAAACGGGCGATGCAAAAACGCCATGATCCCACCGAGTGGCACGACACCGCCATGCGCTATCTGGAATCGAAATTGAAACTGACGCCCGAGCAAAAGGACAAGGTGGAACTGGCCCTGGACCAGGCCGTGGACAAGCTCAAAGCGACGCGCATTGAAACGATCGCGGCCACGACGAAGACCATTGACGAATTCAGCGCCCAGATCGAAAAGGAACTGACGCCCGAGCAGAAGGAGATTTTTGCCAAGATCAAGGAGGAGAAAGGCAAAGCCAGCATCGACCTGCTCAAAATCGAACCCAAAAAGAAGTAAGGTTTTGTAACCCGCCGACAATGGCAGCGTTACCATGACCGTGAGCGTCCAACTTCAACCTTCTCTTCAAATGAAAAAATATCTTGTTGTTCTCGCCTTCACTCTTTCGATTGTGGCGGCCTTCGCCCAGGAGCAAATTGACCGCGATCAGGCCCGGAGAATTGCACAACGATTGACCGAATCTTTTGCCAAGCTCGACAATATCCAGTTCAAGATGGAAGCCGACGCCGAAAAGCCTTCCGCCTTTGCGGCGGGTGGCGGCGGCATCCTGGTGATTCCCGACAAGAAGCTGACCAAGGAATCGATGACGAAAGTCGGTGCGGAAATCCTGCCGCTCGGCCAGTTATGGATGTTGAACATCGCCCCCGCCCCGGAGGGAAAGGCGACGCCGAAAGACAAGTTGCGACTCGTCACAGTCAACGCGGAAAACGAGGAGCACAAGCTTCCCCTCTGCCTGTTGGGCGTGCGCAAAAAGGCGGACACGCTGGAATTGGTCGTGTATGGCAAGGACAAGGAACCGTTGTTGAGCACGCCCTTGAAAAAATCGCAACTCAATCAGGAACTTCCGGTCGAATTAACCGGCGAACAGACGGGTGATGATTCTGGCGTTCTGACCATCAATGTGCTCGGCAATTATCAAGCCACACTCAAAATGGTGAGCAAGCCGGAAGAAGAACTCTAAACGCTCAGCTTCTGGGCGACCGCCTGCGTGAAGCCCCGGGCGGGGTGAGCATCTCCAAACAGCCGCCATTATCCACGACCAGTGGCGCAACTTCCCGCGGTCCCCGCTGCCCGTCGCGGCAATCATTCCGTCGGCAGCAACGACATAAATGTGGTCCGGTCATGCCCCGGAAGAAGATGGTCGGAGCGACAGGATTTGAACCTGCGACGTCTTGGTCCCAAACCAAGTGCTCTAGCCAGGCTGAGCTACGCTCCGATGACGGAAGCACAATACCCACAGCCGGAGTGCGCCAGCAACGACAATCTTTTGATTCGACGCGCAAATCGAACGAACGGGGAATGGCGAATACCTGGTCAGTCTTCGTGGCGAAGTGATTGTCGCACCGTGGTTGATCTGCGCCCAAAAACCTGCGCTTGAAGAAGCGCGATGCCGGATGCAAAACCATCATCGATCATCCAACTGCTGCAAGACGGCGCAGAGCGCCGCCAATCGTGGCGTAGCTACTCCGGTCCTTTGGGCGCGGCGGAAAGGTTCGTTGAAGAGACTGTTCAACTCCAACGGTTGCCCTCTTTCAAAATCAACGAGGGTCGAGGCCTTGTAAGCACCCATCGCGCGGGTGCGGGAAATCTGCGTCTCCGTGGTGCTTTCAGAAATCGCCAGGCCCAGCTTGTTGGCGGTGTCGATCACCTCCATCATCAATTCGCGAACCAGTTTTTCCCAGCGCGCATCACTCAACAAGTCTTGAGTGGTCAGACACGGGCCGAGCGCGCGTCCACCGGTCACCTGCCCTGTCACCACCGCGTCATAACCGGCGGCGCCGGCCACGCCGAGTCCGTTGAAGGGAATATTCCAGACCAGTTTCTCCCAGTGCGCGCGTTCCAGATCCTCGGTCAGTTCACATGGCACACCGGCGCGACAAAACAATGCTGCCAGGTCGTGAGTGCGCGGTTGCGCGCGGCGTTGAAATTCGCCCAGGACGATCCTCCCATGCGCTGTATGCTGAATCACTCCCGGCTTGAGCCGATTCAGGCAAACGAAACAAAGTCCACCCAGAATTTTTTCGCTACCGAACAAGGCCGCCAGTTGTTCTTCGTTGCCCAGACCGTTTTGCAACGTGACGACCGCGGTGGCCCGCCCGATCAGCGGCGGGAGCAGTCGCGCAAACTGGTCGTTCGCCGTGGTCTTCAATCCAATGAGGACCCAATCGCAGACGCCAATTTCTTCCGGAGCTTTCGCAATTAAGGGCCGAACCTGAAAGTCTCCATCCGGGCTGTGGATCAACACGCCCTGCCGTTGCACCGCTTCGTAATCCGAACGCAGCAAAAAATGAACCTGCTCTCCGGCGCGACACAGCTTTGCGCCGTAGTAACTGCCGAGGGCGCCACAACCAACCATGGCGAATTTCATGCTGAAGTCGGGGAGCAAGCAGTTGTCGCCCGTGGTTCCAGGTCGCGCCCTCCCCACGAGGCTCAGGCACGATGTTCAAGCGCGAGACACGTGCCGGCTTCAATCGGCCGAAGCAAAAGAGGCACTCCGATGCCATCAGAGTGCCTCAATGAAAGCGGAAGAGTTAACTCAGGATGGCGTCCTTGGCGGCCTTGGCGACGCGGAACTTCACGACGCGCTTGGCGGGGATCTGAATCTGTTCGCCGGTAGCCGGGTTGCGTCCGATGCGGGCTTTGCGGTTGACCAACACGAGTTTGCCGATGCCGGGAAGAGTGAAAGTGTTCTTGGCGTTGCGATAGGCCATTTGGGCGAGTGATTCCAGGATCTGCACTGCCTGCTTCTTGCTCAGGCCGTTCTTCTCAGCGAGTTCTGCTGCGACTTGGGATTTTGAGAGTGCTTTTGACATAGTTTGTTTTCAGTTGATGTTTGGTTAAGTAAAGTCGTTTGACTTGCGCGTATTAAAGCGTTTCACCCCGGCGGCGCAAGGAGAAAATGAAGAAATTCGCGCGAAGACAATTCTGCCTTCGGGCGCGTAAGGAGGGGCCAACGCCGGCCCCCAACCACAGGCTTGACTTGAACGGCCATTGCCACAACATCCACGTCAATGGCTCTCTTCACGATTCAGAGCGAATTCCGCTACGATATCACGCGCGTGATTTTCGAAGGCGGCATGGGCGTGGTTTACGAAGCCGAACAACACGGCGCGCGCAACTTTGTCAAACGCGTCGCCATCAAGGTCATCCGCCAGAATTACGCCAATCAACAATCCTTCATCGAAAATTTCATCGGCGAAGCCAAGCTCGTCGCGGACCTCATCCACACCAACATTGCGCAGACCTACCAACTGGGCGAGACGCGCGGCGTTTATTTCATCGCAATGGAACTGATTCGCGGCGCCAACTTGGAACAGTTCAGCCAGCAACTGGCCGACAAGAAACGCAAGCTGCCCAAAGAACTGGCCGTGTTCATCACCAGTCGCGTGGCGCGTGGACTGGCGTACGCCCACGCCAAGACGGACAAAGACGGCAAGCATCTGGGCATCGTCCACCGCGACGTCAGTTTCAAAAACATCATGATCGCGTTCGAGGGCGACGTGAAGCTGACCGATTTCGGCATCGCCAAGGCGCGCGGATTTCTCCAGGACAACGAAGGCGAAGTCGTGGCGGGCAAGGCCGATTTCATGAGCCCGGAGCAGGCCAATTTCCAGATCACCGATAAACGCTCCGACATTTTTTCCGCCGGGGTTGTGCTGGCCAATCTCCTGCTCGGTCGGAATATCTTCAAAGGTCCCTCCCCGGAGGAATCCCGCCAGCGGATCATGAAACAACCCATCCCTGATTTCCGTACGCTCGACGACCGGATCGATGACCGCCTCAATGAGATTCTGCACCGCGCCCTGGCGCGCGAACTGGATAAGCGTTACCCGGACGCCGACGAGCTGCTCTACAATCTGGAGCACTACATTTATCATCAAGGGTACGGCCCGACCAACGAGACGCTCGGCAAATTCATCCGCGAATTGTTCGGCCAGGCCGTTCCCCCGGCCGCCAACGATTCGAAAGGCAGCACCAAGTTGATGGAACACACCGCGCGCCTGGCTGCAAAAAAGTGAACTGCCATGAAGGGTTCGCCGCGTTCCGCCATCGTCAAGCTGGGTCTCATCCAATCCGCTGCCTCCACTGACCCGGCTGCCAATCTCAAAAAAACACTGGCCGCTGTTCAACGCGCCGCCCGGCAGGGCGCGCAAATCATTTGCACTCAGGAACTGTTTCGTTCCCAATATTTTTGTCAAAGCGAGGATCACCAGAACTTCCGCCTGGCCGAACCGATTCCCGGACCGAGCACCGAGGCCTTTCAAAAACTTGCCCGGAAACACAAGATCGTCATCATCGCCTCGCTCTTCGAGAAACGCGCCGCCGGCCTCTACCACAATACCGCCGTCATCATCGACGCGGACGGCGCGCTGCTCGGCAGCTATCGTAAGATGCACATTCCCGACGATCCATTGTTCTACGAAAAATTCTATTTCACACCCGGCGACCTGGGCTTTCGCGCCTGGCAGACCCGGCATGGAAAAATCGGCGTGTTGATCTGCTGGGATCAATGGTATCCCGAAGCCGCGCGGCTCACGGCGTTGCAAGGCGCAGAGATTTTATTTTATCCCACGGCCATTGGATGGCATCCAAAAGAGAAAGCGGAATACGGCGTCCACCAGCATTCCGCCTGGGAACTGATCCAGCGCAGTCACGCCGTTGCCAACGGCTGCTACGTCGCGGTGGCCAACCGGGTCGGGTTGGAAAAGCCGGCCGGCGGCGAGGGCATCCAGTTCTGGGGACAAAGTTTTGTGGCCGGCACATCAGGCCAGATCCTGGCCAAAGCCAGCCTTGATCGAGAGGAGAACCTGATCGTTCCCATTGACCTGAACAAAGTAAACGTCACCCGCACCCACTGGCCATTCCTGCGCGACCGGCGCATTGATGCGTATGGCGACCTGACCAAACGACTGATAGATTAGAGCAAGTCGTTCATATCGGCTTTTTGGCTGCGTGAGGCATTGGTTTGGCCGATGGGGTGCTTGGAGCGGGCTCCCACTTTGGAGAAGCGCGCGGGTTGATATTTGTAGAATCCGATGACCGGAAAAAAACTTGTTCTGATCGCGGTGTGCTTTTGGGTTGCCATCGATGCCGGCCACTTTGCGCCGTTCGAGAGCCGCGCCGCGGAAGGCACACCACGCGGTCCAGAAGGGCACGGGGTGACCACCAACCTGGTCGGCTGGTCAACCAACGGCGCGGCGGTGTTCGCGCTCCTTCAGTTGTCTTCACCGACCAACACGATCACCAACACCGTCTTTCACCATTACTTTCCGGACTCGCTGAACCACCGGATCTGGACCAACTTCGTTGCCCACACGAACGGCAGAGATGCCCGCATCTGGTCTGTGCGGTCACTCCCGGCGGACTGGCCCACGAATGCAACAGCCCGCCGCTGGCCTGCGCCCATCGTACGATGGAACACGAATGGCTTGATGTGGGACATGAAAGGTCTGACCGCTCTCAGCCCGGTCTGGCAGGAGGCGGGCGCCGGCGGCCAGTCGCCCATCACCGCCTTGACGAGGCGGCATGGCTACACTCGCGGGCACGGAACCGGATCACCGGGCTTCATGACCAACCGCACCGGCGAGAAGGTCTGGTTTGTCACCACGAACAATACGCTCGTCGAGGCGACGGTGCTACGCTCCGTTGTCAGGACGACGGCGGAAAGCAATCGGGACTACATGATTCTGCTGTTCAACAAGGATCTGCCCGCCTCCATCGAGCCGCTGCGGGTGGTTGCCTTGACGAACGTGCTTGCGAAATACCCCACCTTCGGCAACGCCCCCCACCCCGTTTTCCGAACGGAACAGTTGGGCAACGTCAGCGCCGATGTGCCGGGACTTTACCTCAATACCTGGAAGGGCGGCGATTCGGGATCGCCGGACCTGCTGCCGCTACCCGGCGAACTGGTGTTCTTCGGGGGTCGCTCCACGTCCGGTCCGAGCGCCGAGATGCAGGCCGACATGGACGCCCTTTGCGCAAAGGCAGGGTTGAACAAAGCCAAATACCAACTACAGTGGGTTGATCTGTCAGGCTATCCGTCCTACACACCCCGCTGAAGCCACGGAAATCACTGCGGTCAAAATCGTAACGCGATCGACGATTGACCAGCGTTTCACATGAGGTCAAAATTATTGACGCGATGCGTCTCCCGAATCCAATTCGCTGGTTGGCAACCGCGGTCAGCTTCGTCAGCTTGTTTCTTCTCACAAGCCACGCCGCTGGGAACAAACCCAATCGCCCGAACATTCTCTGGCTCATCGCGGAGGATTTTTCTCCCGACCTCGGCTGTTACGGCGCCAAACAAGTCTGGTCGCCCAACCTCGACCGGCTCGCATCTCAAGGCATGCGCTACACACGGGCGTTCACGACTGCGCCGGTCTGCTCCGCCAGCCGCTCGGCCTTCATCACGGGCATGTATCAAACCACCATCGGCGCCCATCATCATCGCTCGCATCGCGACGACGGTTATCGGCTGCCCGACGGCGTGAAGGTGATCAGCGATTGGATGCGCGAGGCAGGTTACTTCACGGCGAACGTTCGCAAGCTGCCCGCGAGTTGCGGCTTCGACGGCACGGCCAAGACAGATTGGAACTTCACTTATTTTGGAAAGCCTTTCGATTCGGAGAGTTGGGTGGATCTGAAACCGCGCCAGCCATTCTACGCCCAAATCAATTTTCAGGAGACGCATCGCAAGTTTCACGCGCCCAAACGCGCCGACCCCGACAAAGTGGACGTGCCGCCGATTTATCCCGATCATCCCGTCACACGCGCCGATTGGGCCGCCTACCTCGATGCCGCCAGCGAACTCGACCGCAAGATTGGGCTGGTGCTCCAGCAACTTGAGGCCGATGGACTGGCTGACGACACCATCGTGCTCTTCATGGCCGACCACGGCCAATGTCACGTCCGTGGCAAACAATTTTGCTACGACGACGGCCTGCGCATCCCGCTCATCATCCGCTGGGCGAAACATTTTCCCGCACCCAAACAATTTACAGTCGGCGGCGTGAGCGACCAACTCCTCGAGGCCATCGACTTCACGCCAACGTTTCTCGACGTGGCCGGCCACGCGAAGCCCCCCAAGATGCAGGGCCGCATTTTCCTTGGCGACCACGCCGAACCGCCGCGCGAGGCCGTCTTCGGCGCACGCGACCGCTGCGACGAGACGATGTTCCGCTTCCGCACCGTGCGCGACGCGCGCTATCGCTACATCCGCAACTTCATGCCGGAACGGCCGTTCCTGCAAAAGAACGATTACAAAGAGCGCAGTTACCCAGTTTGGAATCTGATCAAGGAACTCGGCGCGGAGGGAAAACTGACCGAATGGCAGAAGAACTTCTATCTCGCGCCCTCGATGCCGCCGGAAGAACTTTACGACCTGGACGCCGATCCTTGGGCGATGAACAACCTCGCCGAATCGCCGCAGCCCGATCACATGGCCGCCCTCGAGCGGCTTCGCTCCGTGTTGCAAAAATGGATCGCCGAGTCCAACGACCAAGGACGCTTCGCCGAACCGCCCGATGTGACCGCGCGCAAAGGCCTCACCAAACTGGGAGGCAACGCAAGCCAACAAGCCATCATCGACGAAACCGAACCGGGGAAACCAGCCAAGGAAAAGCCATAAGCTTGGCGTGCGTCATCGCCCGCGCTCGCTCATCGGCCTTTTCGCAAAACGATGTAGAGATTGTCCGCCAGGTTCATCGTCGCCAGCATTCTTTCAGTTGCCGAGTATAGCCACTTGATCGGCTTGAGCCACGGATTCTGTTTGTAAGCCGTCGTCCGTTTCAACAGCCGCGCGCGGTCTTCCTCAGCCACTCGCTCTGCTCCTCCCCGAAAATCCTGCGCAATGACCAGCGGATTGAAGTGCGATGAGCCTTGCGCAACGATCTCGAATACCGATTCACACGCCGCAAACTTTCTAAGCGTCTGGACTGTGAAGTAATTCACGTGATCGGGCATGAGGTAACGGTATTTTGCGCCCAACAAGCGCACTGCCAGCGACCGCAGATTCGGCACAAGGACGAAACAATAGCCGCCCGGTTTCAGAAGCGATGCGGCCTTCGTCAAAAACAGTTTCGGTTCAACCAGATGTTCCATCACCGCCCAGAATGTGACGGCGTCGAAGCGCGCCGTTCCAAACTCGTGATCCAGGAATAAACCGCGGATAACGTTGATCCCCTTTTGCTCCGCATAATCCAGCGCGTCGCTCGTCACGTCCGTCCCCGTCACTTCATAAGTTTGGGAAAACCTGCTCTTGAGTTGAAACAGGAATGCGCCCGTAGAACAACCGACGTCCAACACTTCGCCGCCTGGACAAAATCTCCGGAACAGCCGCAACTCCCTTTCGAACCGCACCGGCGCGTAATCACTCTCCAATTTGTCCGGTGCAAGATAGAACGGCGTTCCTAATCGGTCGTAGAATTTTCCCGAAGCCAGTTCTGCGTCCACGGGATTCGCATAAATCATCGAACAGTCGCGGCAGCGAACCAATTGCAGTGAAGCCTTTTTCAGAAACGACACAGCATTGTCCCGTTCGCACAAGGGACACGCTCGGCGGATTTCCGGGTTGGCCATGGCGCGAAGATAGTTAGCCGACAATTTCTTGTCGAATCCGCTTTCCGTTTTGATGGACCGGACGGATGGCTAAAAGAATCCGCCTGACCGGACCCACCCCAACCCCTCCAAGGAGGGGAGAACTGTTCAGCGCGCGCTGACGCAGTTCCCCTCTTGGGAGGGGGTAGGGGTGGGTTCCGTCTGCAGAAATGTATTTTGACAGTCGGTTTGGTTTCATAAACTACGCCTGTGACTGGCCAACATGCTCAACCCGCAACCCTCAACTCTCAACCTCCCGGCTATCGCGGTCGCCTCGCGCCGTCGCCAACCGGCTTCTTGCATCTCGGTCACGCCCGCACCTTCTGGATTGCGCAGGCACGCGCGCGCTCCACTGGCGGCATACTGGTGTTACGCAACGAAGATATTGACGCCATGCGCTTCAAACTGGAGTTCGTCCCGGCGATGATCGAGGACCTGCGCTGGTTCGGTTTTGCGTGGCAAGAAGGGCCGGACTGCGGCGGGCCATTTGGTCCGTACAACCAAAGCCAGCGATTTCAATTCTACCGGGCCGCACTCGACAAACTACGAACCGACGGCTTCATTTACCCCTGCACCTGTTCGCGCAAAGATATTCAATCCGCTGCCCGCGCGCCGCACGCCAATGATGACGATGAACCAATCTATCCCGGCACCTGCCGCGCGCGAAAAGAGGTCAGAGGCCAGAAGTCAGATTTCGGAGTTCCGATTTCGGACCTCCGACTTCCGACCTCCGACCTGCGCTTCAACTGGCGTTTCCGCGTCCCTGATGCCGAAACCATTTCCTTCACGGACGGCCACTACGGTCCGCAACAGTTCATCGCGGGAAACGATTTCGGCGACTTCGTTGTCTGGCGACACGATGATGTCCCTGCCTACCAACTCTCCGTCGTAGTGGACGATGCCGCCATGAAAATCACCGAAGTCGTGCGCGGCGCCGACCTGTTGAAATCCACAGCGCGCCAAATCCTCCTCTACCACGCGCTTGGTCTCCACCCACCTGCCTTTTATCATTGCCCGCTGCTGACCGATGAATCCGGTGCCCGGCTAGCCAAGCGCTACGATGCTCTCAGCCTGCGCAGACTCCGCGAGAGCGGTGGAACACCGGAATCCCTTCGCCAGCGATGGCTTCAGTCGTTGCCTTGAATATCGTAGGAGCCGAGGTAACGAGGCTCTGAGTGCTTGCACGAAAAAGCTGTTTGGTGTCCCAGCTTTAGCCGGCAAGCACGAACAACGCACGCTAAAGCCTGGACACCAAACGGTAAACTCTGCTCCCCGTCGCATTTCCGTACACGCTCTGACCATTCTATCTTCATTCAAAGTGAGCCTCGTTACCTCGGCTCCTACGAGCGCTGGCGGCTCTGGTCACGGCTGAAACTTTTTCAAAAATCCCGCTTGACATCTTTACAACTGTAAAGAACTCTCTACTTCATTAAACCATTTACCTATGCCCAAGCAAACTGTTGAACTGACCGAAGCCGAATGGGCCATCATCAAGGCCGTTTGGGAACACGAACCGTGCGCCGCTCCCACCATTCAGGAGAAACTGCACAAACATAAGGAGTGGACCTACAGCACAGTTCGCACCTTGATGGACCGGATGGTTGCCAAGGGTTTGTTGACCGCGGAGAAAATCCGCAACCTGACCTTGTATCGTTCCGCGATCACCCGCGCCCAGGCGCAACGGGGTGAACTCCTTTACGCGCTGAAGCACGCCTTCAACGGCGCGCTGACACCCATGATGCAATGCCTGTTGGACAATCACGAACTCAGCGCCGATGAACTCGCCGAAATGGAAGCATTGATCAAACAGAAACGGAAGAAAGGCCGACGCAAATGACCAAGCAAGAGAACGAACGTCTTCGCGAACCCTGAAATCGAAATGAACTCTTTCATAGAATTCCTAAACCTTTGGGGCGACCGGTTCATCCAGTTCGCCCTGCCGATGCTCATTCAATCAAGCCTGTTGATTGTTTTTCTGATCGCGCTCGATCTCCTCCTTCGCAAACGCGTTCGCGCCGTTTTTCGTTACGGTCTATGGATGCTGGTGCTGATCAAATTGATTCTGCCTCCTACCTTCGCTTCACCAACCGGCCTGGGCTACTGGCTGACATTGAAACAACCTGACAAACCGGTCATCGCTCCTGCACCTGTTCAGGTCACCGTCAGTTACTCTGAAGCCGAACCGATCTACATCCCTTCGATCACTCCTCTGGCCCCGCCCAAACCGACATTGGCTTGGCCGGCGATGTTTCTGCTAGGTTGGGCAAGTGTTGCGTTCGGCCTCATCGTTTGGCTGGTGTTGCGCGCTCGTTTCGTCGCAAGAATGTCGGCGCGCGCGAACGACGCTCCTGAATCGCTGCGGGAACTGTTGGAATCATGCCGTAGGCAATTGAAAATCAATCGTCCGCTTCGGCTTAAACTTTCCTTAGACGCAACCAGTCCCGCCGTTTGCGGACTGTGGCGTCCGACGATTTTGATTCCCGCCCAACTGGAGGCCAAACTGTCCGCGCTCCCGATGCGCGCCGTGTTGCTTCATGAATTGGCCCACATCAAACGCGGCGACCTCTGGGTCAACTGCGCGCAAACGTTGCTCCAGATTTTCTACTGGTACAATCCTCTGCTCTGGCTGGCCAACGCGGTCATCCGCCGCGTGCGCGAACAGGCTGTGGACGAAATGGTGATGGTGGAAATGGGACAGGAAGCCGACGCTTACCCGGCCACCTTGCTCGAAGTCGCCAAACTTACGTTCACCCGGTCGGTGCTGAGTTTGGGACTGGTCGGCATCATGGAATCCAAGAGCGCGTTAAGGGAGCGGATTGACCGAATTATGGATTTCCGCCCACCTCGTAAGACCGGATTGACCTTCACCTCGGCGCTGTGTGTCCTCGCGGTAGGTGCACTGGCTGTACCGATGGGTAAGGCGCCCCCACCTGTGCCGGTTGCCACGAACCTGATCCGTCGCGAGTACCGAGTTGATAAGCTAACCTTCGCCAAGAATCTCATAAAACGGGGCGGCCTCTCAGAAATCCGTATCTCTAGCGGAGACTTTGGACGTAGTCGTAACCGCAATGCCTACGATGGACCACTAGTTTCAAGCCGCCCAAATTCCCTTGAAAACCAGAAAAGCATTCAGGGCGCGCTACGTCGCGTGCTGGCGGATGCGGGTGTGGAAACGCAGCCAACCGAAATTGATATGTGGTTATTTACCAGCGGTGAGGTGTGGGTGCAAACCACTCCTGAAAAGTTGCCTGCCATAGAACGCGTCCTTGTGGAATTGAATGGTGCGCCTCTGCAGGATGGGTCTCGCCTGTTGTCGCCTGTCCCGCTACCAGGTGACTTGCCGCTAGTGACAGCTCAAAAGTCGAACGCCGTTTCCGCTCCGAATACAGAAGCGACTGCCACCGATCTCTACACTGGCACAAACATCAAGGATAAAGTCCCGGTGCTAGGAGACTTGCGTTTGTTCGGCAGATTTTTCCGCAGTGAGTCGGCAATTCAACAACTGGCGACCAATGCGCCGGCGCGAAAGGATAAGGTTCCGCTTCTGGGTGATTTGCCATTGGTCGCAACTCAAAAGACGACCACGAACTCCGCTCAATGGCCACCGGTGACCGCCAATCCGTACACGCGCACCAACTTGATTCGTACCGGCAAAGGGCGTCAGGCGATCCTTTCCAAGTTGGATCAAATCCGATTCGACGAAGTTCACTTTGAAGGTGTACCGTTGAGCAAAGTCGTCGAAACTCTTGCCATTGAATCGAAGAATCGTGCCCCAGACAAGCGCGGGGTCAGTTTCATCATCAACCCGCACACGGACATTCAATCCACCGGAGGTATCGACCCGACGACCGGACTTCCTACAACTGTAGTTGAACAAGTGGACATCGGCTCTGTCATTATCCGTATCAACCCGCCACTGCAGGACGTGCGTCTGGCAGATGTGCTGGACGCCATCGTGAAAGTCGCGGATAAGCCGATCAAGTATTCCATCGAAGACTACGCAATCGTCTTCTCATTGAAGAAAGGCGAAGAAACTCCGCCGCTCTACACGCGCTTCTTCAGAGTGGAGACGAACACATTCTTCACCAACTTGCGCAAACAAACGGGCCTCTCGGAAACCAGCAGCTCTGAGGAGAAGCAACTAACCGTGCGGAAATTCTTTACAAATGCGGGCGTGGATTTGGAACCACCCAAGAATATCTTCCTTAACGACCGCCATGGAATGCTGATGGTTCGCGCTACTCTGCAAGACCTGGACATCGTTGAACGAGCCATGCAAACCTTAAACATCGCGCAACTGCAAATCATGATCGTGGCCAGGTTCATCGAAGTGGCGGAGAAAGCCGCCGTCGAGTTTTGGAAAACAGTCGGTGGTACGAGTATCGCAAACGGAACTCGGACGGCAGTTCTCACTTCTTCCAAAAATACTGTGGTGCTTTCGGCATTAGAGGAGTCCGGCAGCCAACTCCTAGGCGCGTCAAAGGTCACAACAATCTCAGGGATGAAGACACATATCTCTAGCGAGCAACAGACCAAGATTGAGGGGGCTCAAGTCATGGTCGGACAAAGTTGTGATCTTGTTGCAGAGGTTGCCACCAATGGATTTACGGTCAAACTGACAGCGGAAACCGAAATCAAGGATGTGCCCTTTTCAAACGGAAATCCTTCGAAGCTTGTCCACGCCCGGAAGCTGTCGGGGAAAGCTGTCTTGTACGATCATCAAACCTTGGTTCTTGGCAGTCCAACGGATGATCAGGGCCGGTCGTCGGAATCTCCCAACGACGGCAAGAAACGCCTGCTTGTGTTCCTTACACTGCATATCGTTGATCCAGCCGGCAACGAGATTCATACGGGCCGCAACCTCCCGTTCCCTGCCGATCAGATTCCGCCGCAACGATTCGAATAAACTCCCCATTCGTCAGCGGAGTCGAGGGAGTGTCCGCTGCTTCCAACTTTGGACTGCGGTGGCAAGCGGAGCGCGACACCGCTTTTGTTGGGTGCACTGGAAGATGCGGTAACTTCTCATCATGCGAAAGCGCCATCGCCACTACGCTCTGCTGGCGCAGTCCATATACTCCCGTTCAAGCGCGCTCACTTACCCGCTTTCCCACTTTCCCACTTTCTCCTTTTCTCCCTTTCTCACCTGCTCCCCGTCCGCCCCTTCCCCGCCACCCACGCCTTCATCCGCGCTTCCAGAATGTCCATTGGCAATGCGCCGTTGCCGAGGAGTTCGTCGTAGAAGGCGCGTGTGTCAAACTGTTCGCCGAGTCCTTTTTGTATGTAAACGCGGAGTTCCTTCATTTTCAACTGGCCGATTTTGTAAACTAGCGCCTGTCCCGGCCAGACGACGTAGCGAGCCGGGCACGGTCATCCGCGTGTCGCCCGATGGCGAGCGCGTTTGGAAGAACGACTCGACCGAGGACCTGTATTTCATTTGCGTCCAGGCCCGGGTCGGCATCATGGCGGGCAGCACAATTGAAGATGGTTTCCCCGTCGCCAATCCTGTCACCTGGCCTGCTTGAATCTGCGGCGCCACGCATCGCCGCCCCGGCGCGCTTCTCTGCCGCAGGCCACGAACGGAAGATCATCGCTGCATTTCATGCCCGCGTGAATGGCGGCCAGCAGAATGTCAGTGCGCTCATGGCTTCAATCCGCACTTGCGAATGAGCGCCTGAAAGCGTGGGTGGGACCGGATGTCGTCAAACACCGGATCGTTGAGCAAACCGAAAAGGGATTCGTTTGCTGCAAAGGCCTCCTCCAAGTTGTCCAGCGCCCGATCGTACTCGCGCAAACCGAGATAACCCACGGCGATCAGGCCGTGCATGGCGTAGCCTTTCTGGAGCCAGGTTTCCATTTCCGCCAGTGCCCTGCGCGCGCGAGCCGGATCGCCGGCGCGGGCGCAGACGTACGCCAGCATGTCAAGCCCCACGGGACTGTCCTTTTCAAGCTCCCGCACTTTGGTCACCTCGGCAACGGCCTGCCGTGGCTGATCGTTTTTCAGGTAGAGCCAGCCCAAGGTGGCGTGCAGCATGGGAAAATTGGGAAACACCTGCACCGCCTGCTGGCATTGCGACAACGCTTCTTCGGTCTTGCGCGCGTAAACGAGAGAATAGATCAGATTGGCCTTGATGATCGGTGACAGTGGATCCAGTTCCTCTGCCCGCCGCAATTCGTGGAGCCCCTCGTCGGTGCGCCCCAATTCCCGCAACATCAAACCGTACCAATGATGCACGGTGGCATCGTTGGCATTGATTTGGATGGCCCGCCTGAATTCCTCCTCCGCGCTTTTGAAATCGTAAGCCTGCATTCGCGTATGGGCCAGCACGCAGTGGGCTTCAACAGATTCAGCGTCCAACTCCAGCGCCTTCACCGCTGCGGCCTTGGCCAGAGGCAGATATTCTCTCTCCGGCCGGAGCGAGTATCCGGGCAACACCGCGTACGCACTGGCTAACCCGGCGTGCGCGGCGGCGTAGGTCGGGGCTTTGTCAATCGCCTGCCGAAAGAGCTGCACGGCCTTTTCCAAATTGTCCTTGCCGCGCTCGTTCCAAAAATGCCGCCCGCGCAAGTAGAGAGTGTGGGCTTCCGGAGCAATCGCTGTCTGGTGTGATGCCGGTTGTGCCCCGCCAGCAATTTCCACCTGCAGGCGTTCCGCAATGCGGCGCGCGATATCCTCCTGCACAGCGAAGATGTCGTCCACACTGCGGTCGTAAGTTTCCGACCACAAGTGGTAACCGTCAGCAACGTTGATCAGTTGCGCGGTGACACGCAACTGCCGGCCGGCTTTCCGCAAACTGCCTTCCAGAATCGTGGTGACGCCAAGGGCGGCGCCGACCTTGCGCAGGTCCTCCTTCCGGCCCTTGAAGGCGAAGGCGGAATTGCGCGCAACCACTTTCAGTCCGGGCAGGCGCGAAAGCGCCGTCGTGATTTCTTCCGTCAGGCCGTCACTCAAATACTCGGTGTCCTTCTCCGCGCTGAAGTTGTCGAATGGCAGGACGGCCACGGACTTTTGAGCGAGGGCGGAGACACTGGAGCTGGTCGGGGTGTCGTTATTCGCCAGTCTTGTCGAGCGCGTGCTTGCCACAAACCAGCCGGCAGCGGCGATTGCCGCGATAACCAGCACGGTCCCGAGGACCAAGCGCATTACATGACGTGCTTCATGACGGTCGGACTTTGCGGCGAGCTGCCAGAGTTTGGTCGGCTCGGCTCGCGGCTCTTTCGAGGGAGAGGTCGCCACCGGGGCGGCTGGTTCGACCCCGGGCGCAGAGGCGCGCTCGGATTCATGCCTGAGTTTGTTCAGGTCTTCAGCCAGCGCCTTGGCCGTGGCGTAACGTTTCGCCGGATCTTTCTCCAGACATTTGAATATTATGCCGTCGAGCGTCGGTGAGAACAGCGGGTTTTCGAGACCCAGTGAATCCGGTTGTTGATTGATGATCTTGTTGATGGTCTCGCCGACGGTTTTTCCGAGGAACGGCTTTTGCCCAGCCACGAGTTCGTAGAGCACAACGCCCAAGGCAAATACATCTGAGCGCCGGTCCAGTTCCCCGCCCAGCGCCTGTTCCGGGCTCATGTAATGCGGCGTGCCAACCAAAAAGCCGGTCTGGGTATCGGCGGTGGAGAGGTTGGAAACGGCACTCGCGCCGTTCCCAAAACGCTTGGCCAGGCCGAAGTCGAGCACCTTCGCCTGTCCGCGCCGGTCGAGCATGATGTTGGCGGGCTTGATGTCACGATGCAGGAGGCCCCGGGCATGGGCGGCGTCGAGCGCGTCGGCCACTTGCGCGCCGAGCGCGAGGACTTCACGGATTTTCAGGCGACGCTGCTGCAGGACCACATCAAGCGTCTGGCCTTCGACGTATTCCATCGCCAGGAAGGGCCGGCCGTCCTCGGTCTCACCAACTTCGTGAATCACGCAAATGTTCGGGTGGTTGAGAGCAGAAGCAGCCTTGGCTTCGGTGTGGAAACGTTTTCGCTGGTTCTCATTTTTCGCCAGCTCGGCGGACATGAGTTTGAGGGCAACTGACCGTTCCAGTCGCGTATCCTCCGCGAGCAAGACCTCGCCCATGCCGCCGACCCCAAGGCGGCGCAGAATGCGATAACGGGCGATCATCTGTTCTGCCATGGCCCGAAGATAGGAAACAGAAGGGACGAATTCAAGACGATTAGGCGGGCGGGCTTGGCTGAGGTCGCGATGTTTTTGACACGAGGAGATTCCACGTAATAGGCTGGCGGAGTGAAATCATTCCTCGTCCTTTTTGCCGCAAGTATCCTCGCTACCGCGAGTTTGAATGCCGTTGAGCAGGTGTCCTCTGCGCCACCGATCGGACAGCCGGGTCAATTGGCGCGCTACCGTCACGAAATGGAATCGGGCTTGCGCGGCTCCGTGATAAAAACCTACACGCTCGCACTGGGACCAATCGAACAAAAGGCGGGCGCAATTCATCAATGGATGTTTTTGCTTGCGACGAAGGCGAACGGAGATCAGTTCCGCGTCTGGCTTCTCAGCGCCGGGTTTCCGCCTCCGACGCTGAAGGCCGCACAACAAAGAATCGCACGTTACATTTTTCAGGAAGGCGACGCGCAACCCTCGGAATTTAGAAATCGTTTCACGGGTGATGCGGTGTTACCGACTCAAGGCGGTTGGCAATACCTGTTGCCCCGTGAAATCGCAAGCGACGCCAGCCAGAAGCAGGTTGAAATCTTCCCGCAACAAACGGCTTACCTTGGACATCGTTACAAACTCGAAACGGTGGAAGCGGCGACTAATGCCACGCCTCCGAACGCCAGACGGGTCGAACTTCTCCCGGATGTGCTGATCGGTGTGCCTTCCAACACCCGCACGAAGAACAACGCGCGCCGTTACGACAATTCCAACTACGAAACGGCGAAACTCACACAAGCAGATTACCAAGAGATGGCCGAGGCCGGGATTAATTGTGTTCGCGTGGATGCCGAACAGCTTCGTTGGATGGACGGTCTCAATATTTTTTATTGGGGCGTCGGCGGAAACGATGTCCCTTATCCAGAAAGTCTTTACCGGAGTTGTTATCTCGGCCCGTCCTTGTTCCTCGATGAGCCGGCGGTCACCACCAGAGATTATGTGATCCGCCCGAAATTGGAGAAGGACGCGGCCTTTCGGAAGGCGTTGACGCCGCAAACGGTTTTCGAAGCGTTTCAAGAGCACTTTCGCCATGTCGTGCAGGAAGGCGCGCCGACGAGTCTGCTCAAAGGGTTAAAAGCGCACACTGATGTGGATGTTGGGAATATGCAGTTCGCACAGGAGAATCTTTACAGTTGGGAAACGATGGTCAGCACGGCCGCGTATCAATTGTCCCAAGCGCCTCATGTTCCGGCGGCGATGGTTTTCGAACCGCCCGGTCGGGTTGGAACTCTGCGGACGCTGCCCGAGATGAACATGACCTACGGGTGCCAACTGCCGGTGGACAACCCAAAGAATTTTGCCGACATCATCTACGGTTTCTTGCGCGGCGCGGCGCGAGTGACGGACAAGAGCTGGGGCACGAGCATCTACGGTGCGGTGGACCAGGCGGACTCATTTTGGTTTCTGACTCACGCTTACGACCTCGGCGCCACGCGTTTTTTCTTTTGGGACAATGGCCCCACGGCCAGCGTCACTTACGGTGAATGTCTCGCGCTGGCGCGGAATCTCCAGACACACGCCAGAAACTTTCCGCAGCGAGATTTGCCTCGACTCAATCGTGCGGCTGAAGTCGCCATTCTCCTGCCGCCGGGCTACAACCTCGGCCATGTGCACCTGGGAAAGGGCAGTCTTTGGGGACTCGGCGAACTCAATTTGGAGCGCGTGAACCGGAAAGGCGTAAAGTATCGCGCTGTAATGAGCAACTTTTTCACGGAGATTGAGCGGTGTCTTCGGCTCGGTGTCGCGTTTGATCTGCTTTGGGATTTGCCCGGGATTCATCCATCGGGATACCGCGAAGTCGTGCGCATTCGAGAAGATGGGAAAGTGGAAGTTGAGCAGGACAGAAAGCGTAGTCTGCTGAACAAAGCGCGTGTGCCGGCGCGCCCGCCGGGAATCCCACCCGGACTTGCGGTCAAGCTATCGGCCAGGGAAGGAAAAGCGCCGTTGGAAATCACGGCGCGAGCGAGCGTCGCTGAAAAGTCCGCACCGGTTTTTTACACCTATGGCACGGACACCGAAGGCGTCTATCACAATGCCGTGGTGGCGTGGGAGATTTACGGCCCGGGTGAGGAAGATTATCGCCACCTTCAACCCGCCGGTCTGAAACCCCGTGTCACGCGAAAGGATTCGAGTTATGATGTGACCGTCAATTTTACACTGAACCGACCCGGTCACTACCGGCTTCGCACGGCGACCGTTGACCTAGCCGGGCGCAGCACCGTTACCTGGACGCCCATGGTTGTCGCAGAATGAAATGCGGGAGGATCGCTACTTCCGCTCGCCGCCCACCTTGATTATTTCCAACTCCTCCCAGCGCGAATACGGCAAATCAGTCATCTTCTCGAATCAATCGTTGCGCCCTTATCTCTCCGCGGTTGCAAAAACGACAGTGGCAAAATGGTTTCTTACCTTTTGCGTCAGGGTAATAGCGCCATCCAACGATTCTTGGCGCAGGATAAATCCGAAAGATTTCTTTGGGCAGAATCTTTCGATCAAATACAACCTCCAGTCCCATTGGGCCAGTGTGATTTGCCACAGTTGCCACCGATTCGGCTGCAGTCATCGAAAGCTTCTCGCCGTTATACATTCCAACCGAAACCACCTCGTCATCAGGAACACGAAACTGAACACATATCAATGACTTTACTCCAGTGCGCTTCAATTCACGCGCCCACTGGTGTGTGACCGAAAAATCCTTCGTGACAGGAATACTGAACACGCCCCTCTTCCCAGCCTTGATGCCATTCCTTTCAATCAACCGCTTATTCTTTGCGTCAGCAAGATGTATGAAGGAAGCCATGATTAGGTAATCGACGAAGCTGACGTCGCCTTGATCGTTTCCAACTCTTCCCACCGCGCATAAAGCTTCGCAAGCTTTTCCTTTGCGGCGGCGAGGTCGGAGGTGAGTTGGTTGGTTTGCGTCGCGTGCGTGCGATGAAATTCTGGCGAAGCGAACAGCCCTTCGATGTGGGCGATCTCTTCGTCAACGGCGTGAATTTGCGCCTCCATGCCTTCAAGTTCGCGCGCTTCCTTGAAGGAGAGTTTGCGCGCCTTCGTTATTTTCGTAGCCGCCTCCCCTGAGGGTGCGGATGGCTTGTTCAAGGCGACAATGACCGCGCTCTCACGAGACGCGGCTACAACGGAGCGTTGCCTTTTCTCCAGATAATAATCGTAGTCGCCGACGCTGTGATGGATTTTGCCGTCGCCTTCAAACGCCAGCACGTCGGTACAAACGCGGTTCAGGAAATAACGGTCGTGACTCACCACGCACACCACGCCTGGGAACGCGATCAGCGCTTCTTCCAACACGCGCAATGTCGGCAGATCGAGATCGTTGGTCGGCTCGTCGAGGATAAGAAAGTTGCCGCCGTTTTTCAAAACGCGCGCCAGCAGCAACCGGCTGCGCTCGCCGCCAGATAGATACTTCACCTGCGTCATGATGCGCTCGTCCGCAAACAGAAACCGCCTCAGATACGAGCGCACCGAAATCTTACCATCACCGAAGATGACGAACTCCGTGCCGTCGCTGACCTCCTCCAGCGCCGTGCGTTCCTCGCGCAACTGCAGCCGGCCCTGGTCCACGTAATTGAACTTGGTGAGCTGGCCAACTTTGACCGTGCCTTCAGTGGGTTTGAGTTCAGCGATGATGACCTTGAGCAACGTGGTTTTGCCGAGGCCATTCTGCCCGCAAACGCCGATGCGCTGGCCGTTCTCGAACGTGAAACTGAATCCGCGAAACAACGTCCGCCCGGCAAGGTCCATGCCGAGATTGCTCAACTCGACGACGCGATTGCCCAGTTGTGGCGGCGGTGGAATGCAAAGTTCAACGTCTTCCTCGACTGTCGGCCCATCCTGCGCGGCGGTTTCGTAGTAACGCTCGAAACGGTTCTTCTGTTTGCTGCGCTGCGCGCGCGCGCCCTGACGAACCCACGCGAGTTCCTTTTTCAAAAACATCTGGCGCTTGTGTTCGATGGTCGCGTCGGCTTCCTGGCGTTCAGCTTTTGCCAGCAGGTAATCGGTGTAGTTGCCGTCGTGTGAGAAAAAGCGACCATCCGACATCTCGACCATGCGTTTCGCAACGCGGTCGAGGAAATAGCGATCGTGGGTGACGACCAGATACGTGCCGTGGAACTCGTCGAGAAAGTCCGCAACCCAATCAATGGATTTCGGATCGAGATGGTTTGTCGGTTCGTCCAGAATCAGAAAGTCAGGCAACGAGACAATCGCACGGCACATCGCCACTCGCCGTTTCTCGCCGCCGGAAAGCGTGTCAATGCGCCGGTCAGCAGCCGGACAATTCAAGTGCGACATCGCCGTGGCAATGCGCTGATCCAACGACCAACCTTCCAGCGCTTGAATGCGATGTTCAAGTTCCTCGTGTCGCTTTGAGTCGTGAGGCAGCGATTCAAACTCCGCGATCAAATCGAGCACCGGCTTCGCGCCGTCGCGAATGTTCTCCTCGACCGACTTAGCCGCATCGAGCATGAAATCCTGCGGCAGGTAACTGACAACGAGATCGCGCCGTCGCTTGACATTGCCGCTGTCAGGCGATTGCAACCCGGCGAGGATGCGGAGGAACGTCGTCTTGCCACAACCGTTGCGCCCAACCAGCCCGATGCGATCGCCCTCTTCAATACCGAGCGTGGCGCTGTCGAGAATGGCACGCTCCCCGTAGCGCACAACGAGGTCAGTGGCGGTGAGGATCGAAGCCATGCGAAACTATTCCCTCGCCGTCTGCGCTGGAAGAGCCGAGAGCGGGACAAGCTTGTTCGTCTCGCTGAAATAATTTGCCGACCACTCGTTCTGAAACAGCGCCACGGGGTTCTTGCCAATGTCGTAGGCGAGCTTTGCGCCGGTCGGCAGCGAAAGGGCGTCGAGGTCGTCCTCCTTCAGGTCGGGCGGCAGCCAGCGCACGACCGTCCACGGGGCAGATTCAAGGCGTGACACCGCGCCGTATTCGCTTTCGAGACGGAATTGCACGACTTCGAATTGCAGTGGGCCAACCGCTGCGAGCAACGGCGTTTTCACCGATGAGTTGCGCAGATAAAGCGCCTGGATCACGCCCTCCTGCAAAAGCTGTTCGAGGCCCTGGCGGAATTGTTTGAACTTCGCGGTGTTCGGATTGTGCAGGTGCGCGAAGGCTTCGGGTGTGAAGCGCGGGATTTCCTTGTAGAGAATCTTGGGGTCGGTGGTGAGCGTGTCGCCGATGCCGAAGCTGTCGTGGCCGACGAGGCCGATGACGTCGCCGGGCCACGCCTCGTCCACCGTTTCGCGTTCGTTGCCGAAGAGTTTGTGCGAACTGGAGAGGCGAACTTTCTTCTCGGAGCGCGAGTGATGCACGGTCATGTCGCGCTCGAATTTGCCGGAGCAGACGCGGACAAACACGATGCGGTCGCGGTGCTTCGGGTCCATGTTCGCCTGAATCTTGAAGATGAACCCGGAGAACGCGGAATGCTCGGGAGGAATGTAGCCGCCGACGTGAGGAGGCGGATTGGTTTGTTCACCGTTTCTGCCACCAGGCACGTTCCGCCTCGTCACCTCGGCGGCTACGAGGGCATTTCGCCCTTTCGGACCCGGCGCGTGTTTCAAGAAACCATCCAAGAGTAACTGCACACCGAAATTATTGAGGGCGCTGCCGAAAAACACCGGCGTGGTTTTGTCCGCCAGCACCGCGGTGTCATCCCAGTCGTGCCCGGCGTGTTCGAGCATTTCCAGTTCTTCGACCGTGTGATGGAACGTTCCGTCGTCGAGCCGACCGCGGATGAGTTCGTCATGCAATCCGCCGACCTGCACCGGCGCGCGGTATTGGCCGCCGACCGTGCGCTCGAAGAGGTGCATCTGTTGCGTCTGCCGATCGAACACGCCCTGGAACTCGAAGCCGTTGCCGATGGGCCAGTTCACGGGGAACGCGCCGATGCCGAGCACGCGCTCCAGTTCATCGAGCAACGCGAGCGGGTCTTTCATCGGGCGATCGCACTTGTTCATGAATGTGAAGATCGGCACGCCGCGCTGGCGGCAGACCTCGAAGAGCTTGCGCGTCTGCGGCTCGATGCCTTTGGCCGAATCAATCACCATCACCACCGAATCCACGGCGGTGAGGACGCGATAGGTGTCCTCGGAAAAATCCTTGTGACCCGGCGTGTCGAGCAGGTTGAGGCGGTAACCGTTGTAATCAAACTGCAAAACCGTGGAGCTGATCGAAATGCCGCGCTTCTTTTCCAGTTCCATCCAGTCGGACGTGGTGGCGCGCTGGTTTTTACGCGCCGTGACCGAGCCGGCGAGTTGCACCGCGCCGCCGTACAGCAGCAGCTTTTCCGTCAACGTGGTTTTACCCGCGTCCGGATGCGAGATGATGGCGAACGTGCGCCGCTTCGAGATTTCTTCCGTAATGCTCACAATCGAGCCGCAGAAGGTAGCAGACCGGTGCATCACGACCAAGCAAGATTGGCCGCGGATCGAGATGCTCCGGGAAATCGGTAGGCACTTCCGTTCTCGCCGCGGATCATTCGTTCTCAACCTGCAACACTTTGGGCAGCACAAAGCACGACCAGACCAGCACGCCGGCAATCCAGATGACCGCGCCCCAATTGTAATGAGAAACCGTGATCTTCGGCCAGAAATCTCCGCTGATACGCGTCGCCATACCCAGGAGCATCAAGGCCACGGCGACCAGCATCCACCGGTTTCGTCCGCGCAACTTTTCCAGATTGCCGCTATGTCCGAACACGACGCGAGTCGCGACCGTAAATGTGACCACCGCAAAACCGCCAATCAAAGTCAGGTGCAGCAAGCTGACCCGAAAGGAGGGCCAAAGCGTAATTGCGACAAACCCGCTGACCAAGGCGGCGAATGCAATGCGCAAAGACGCCCCGAGCGCATTGCTGAGCTTTGGTGCCTGGCGAAACGGAAATTCAAACGCCAGATAAACCAAAGTCGTCGCAAAACGGACCGCATGCGCCGTGCGAAACCATCCTTCCACCTCCATGAAGAATGAAGCCACGATCAAACCACCGGCGACGAGGGCCAATGCCGCCTTCTTCTTCCACGCCGCTGCGGGCGCCATGCTTTCAGGAAAATCGTGCGGGCTGGGCAGCCCAAAAAATCGCGGCAGAATGAACGGGCCGATGCCGAGGATTGGAAGCAGAACGAATCCTTGATAACATAACAGCCGTTGCAGACTGACCCAGTACGCGCCCGCCTCGTCTCCCCCAGGTTGAAACACCGCCAGCAAAGTTCCCGCGGCGACGCACAAGAAGGCCAGACCGACCAGCACAAATCCGGGTGGTGGCGTGTCCTTACGATGGCTTGCCCGCCTAAATATCAGGACGGCGAAGAAACTGAGCAGCGCGAGAAATAAGCTGTCGCCCCAAATAATCTTCTGCATTGCGAAAGCGACAACCATGGACAGATGCAGCCCCAGGAGCAGCAGCACATTTCGAAGCCCAAGCGGCGGCGCCGACAGCATGCGGGGCATGGCCGTTCCCAGAAATCCAAACATAAATCCGCCAAAAAGCCCGTAGGCCATGATGCGGGCGTGTGCCTGGCCCGGGTAAAGGCTGATTAGTCCGCCAAAATGCAGTGGCCAAAGACTGACGCCAACGATTCCCGCCAGCACTCCTTCGGGGAAGAAAAGGCGGAACGGTTCTTTGCCGACGTCGCTCCATGTAATCTGTTTTGCCTGGTTCACATCCATATTCTTGCTTACAGTCTTGATGACGCTGCTGCTATTCCCAAGTTCAAATCACGCGCCCTCAACGCTCCCTTTGCCGGGGGCGAAACCTTTTTCCAGGAAAGACATATGTTTGGCTGCGGGGCGCGCAAAAGACGTGCAAAGGTTACACGCAGAAACTTCGTTCGGAACACGGTAAAACGTCCAGTTCTGCAACGCCCGGATCAGCACTTCCTGAATCACGTCTCCGGCGAAGCGAACGTATTCGACCACTCGGGAGGATTCCGGCGCCTGCCCCTTCTCGGGTGCGATTCGTTTTGCTTCGATTCCGTGGCTTCAACCTCCAGCCATCGCCCCGACAATCAGAAACGGTTCCGCGCCATTGACGACTTCTTCGGGCAACTTCGTCTCTGGTGATTCGAGCGACAGGTCTTCTTTGCAGGCGAAAAACCTGATGAATGGCCGGCGCTTCAACGTGTCGTGGTCGCGGATTGTGCCTCGCAGCACCGGATACTGGACTTCGAGCGCATCGAGCACCGAGCGCAGCGTGACCGGATTCTCGACTTCAAGCTCAACCTCGCCATCCAGGTGCGCCAGGTTGCGCAGATGATATGGAAGCACCACGCGAATCATGAGAAAAGTTCCAAGCTCCAACATCCAAGCTCCAGAGAAATACCAAGCGCCAAATACCAAAGCAAACAAGCGCCAGCAGGTGATTCGGTGGTGGGTGCCCGGTGCTTCCCTGGAGCTTGGTGCTTGGGATTTGATGCTTTCATTTCAGCGTTTGCACTTCCACCGAATAAACCGCCGGCAGATTCTGCACGACGGGCTTCCACGAGTTGCCGCTGTTCGCCGAGCAATAGACCTGCCCGCCCGTTGTGCCAAAATACACACCGCACTTATCGAGCGAATCCACCGCCATCGCGTCGCGCAGCACGTTCATGTAACAATCCTTTTGCGGCAGTCCTTTCGTGAGCGCTTCCCATTCGTTGCCACCGGTCTTGCTGCGATACACGCGCAGTTTTCCGTCAGGCGGATAATGCAGCGAATCGCTCGTGATCGGCACGACGTAAATCGTCTCCGGTTCATGCGCGTGAACATCAATCGGGAAGCCAAAATCCGTTGGCAAGTTTCCGCTTACCTCGGTCCATTGGTCGCCGGCGTTGTCAGTGCGGAGTACGTCCCAATGCTTCTGCATGAACAAAACGTCTGGGCGCGACGGATGCATGGCGATGCGATGCACGCAATGGCCGACTTCCGCATCCGGGTCGGGGAGTTCGTATTGAGACTTCAGGCCGCGATTGATGGGCTTCCACGTTTTGCCACCGTCGTTAGTTCGGAAAGCGCCCGCTGCCGAGATGGCGATGTAAATGCGGTTGGGATCCTTCGGGTCGAGCAGGATGGTGTGCAACCCCATGCCACCCGCTCCGGGTTGCCAGAGGTGTCCTTTGGCTTTGCGCAAGTCGGGAAGTTCCTTCCACGTTTTACCGCCGTCAGTGGTTTTGAAGATCGCCGCGTCCTCCGCGCCGGCAATGGCCGTGTCCGGGTCGGTCAGCGACGGCTCAATATGCCAGATGCGCTTGAACTCCCACGGGTGCTGGGATCCGTCGTAAAACTTGTGCGTGCCCACCTCGCCCTCGTAGAGGAACATGTTGCTCTTGCCGCCCTTGGGAAAACCATCCGGCCCCATCAAATCCTCGAGTTTCGTTCCGGGTGGATTCCACGTTTTGCCACCGTCGTCCGAGCGCTGGATTAACTGGCCGAACCAACCGCTCGTCTGCGATGCGTAGATGCGGTTTGGATCCACAGGCGAGCCTTTAAGATGATACATCTCCCAGCCCGCGAAATGCGGCCCGCTGACTTCCCAATTCTGGCGCTTGCCGTCGGCGGTCAGAATGAACGCGCCCTTCTTCGTGCCGACCAGTAATCGAACTTTGCTCATGGTAGTCTCCTATTTTGATTTGTGTTTTGTAGATTTAATCAATTTGCCCCTGGCGTCATAGACGCGCCACTCGCCGACCTTTTGGTTTTTAGCGAATCTGCCCTCGTCATATAACGCGCCGTTTGGATGGTAACGTTTCCAGACGCCCGATTTCATTTCCGCTACGAACGAACCCGTTTGCAGCAGTTTGCCATTCTCGCGATACCATTTCCATGCGCCGGTCATTTTTCCATTAACGAATTTGCCCGCGGCCCGCAATTGTCCGTTGCGCAGATAATACTTCCACGTGCCGACTTTCGCGCCATCGCGATACTTACCGATACAAGCCAGCGAACCGTCCTTGTAATGCTCCTTGAATACGCCGCTCTTCAAGCTGCCGTCGGCGTCGCTAGCGCTTTGGTCCAACTTCATCGGCAACGGTCGCACAGGCAGTTCATTTCGCGCCCGGCGTCGTCCGCAAGGCGAGCATCGGACGGAACGTGCCACGATAGGCCCAAGCAAGGTAAAGTTCCAAAACCAGGACGACAACGCCCGGAGCGATGGTTGCTGGCGCGAGGAAAATGTGGAACGTGACGATGCCGACGATAATCGGTGCGATGAGGGCCAGCGCCAGCGGCACGAAGCGATTCAATAACAGCAGCACGCCGACGAGCAACTGCGTGCCCATTACCAAGCGCATCATATAACCCGTTTTCATCAATGCTCCGGCGAAGGCGGCCGCGCCTTCAGGCATTGGATCCTTCGGTTGCGGAATGAAGTTCACAAAACCGTTCAACCCAAAAACGAAAAACATCAGGCCCATCAGCACTCGCGCAATGGCCGGAAGATAACGGGTAAAAAACTTTGATTCGCCGGTTTTGGTTTCGGCCGCCTGTGGTGCGATGTCGGTCATTGTTTTTCCTTTCAGTTTTTCGCCAGATGCCTGGCTAGTTGCTCGAATCTTCCCATCCAGCCCCGTTTCATTCCGTCGCGCGGCGCGCCCGAGGCGCGCCGCGCGGGATCAACATTCATCTAGGATAAAGTTTCCTGGTCCCGGAGTGAACCTGTTCAGGCGTGGGCAAGTTGCTTCTCGGCTCGAGCTTCCGCAGCGACGGGACATTCGCCCGCCACGGGACGCACTTCCACACGAATGCCATACGCCAAACCGGGACATTGCTGGGCGATGGCCACGGCCTCATCCAGCGTGTTGACCTTGAGCAGAAAGTAACCGCCGATCGCTTCCTTCGATTCGGCAAAAGGACCGTCGGATAATACGCGTCCGTTTTTGCCGGAAACAATCCGGCCTTCCGGTTCGAGCGGGTTTCCAGAGACGCATTTGCCTTCGTCCTTGAGTTGGTTGAACCACGCCATCCAGCGGTCGGCGACCTGTTGTATTTGTTCGGGCGAAAGGCCTTTGTGCCAGTCGGTGCCGCGGAAGATCAGCATGTAGCCATTTTGCGATTGTGTGCTCATAATTTTCTTTTTTTGTTGGTTGATTGTTTTGTTTGTTCATTAATCCGACGAACGAACGCGCGTCGTCAGGACAATTATTTTGCCTTTGGATTCATTTCCCAGATGGCGAACTCGTTGTTCTCAGTGTCCCGGCAAATGGCGAAGTAACCCATCTGCGGCACGGCGGTCTTGGGTCTGTAGATGCGACCGCCGAGTTTTTCGACCCTCGCCATGAACTTGGTCACCGATGGCACCAGAATGTAGTTGGTGATCGTGTGGGCCTGGTGCATGCGCTTCATCAGCCCACCATCTGGCGAAGCATCTGCACCGCCGGTGTCAATGTGCTGGTAATCCGGCATCCCAGGAAACGGATTGATCTTCCAGCCGAACAGTGTGTTGTAGAACTTCTTCGCGCGCTGGATGTCGTCGGCCGGGATTTCAAACCAGACGATGTTCGCAGCCGTTCTTTTCTTCGATTTGCTCATGTTTTGCCTTTCTATTGATACGTGTTGATTTTGTTCTGTCCATGATACAACGAATGAGCAGGTGCATTCGAGACAATGTCGCCCAAAAATTTTGACCAGCCAGGCAGTCTCGTCAACTTCTCTTTCTCCGTTTCTTCCTTTTTGATCCACCAGGGCTTTGTTGCGGAGGCGACAGGAGTTCAGCTTGCGAATAAGACATTGAATCTGTCATTTACGAGCAAGCCGCTTGATGCTACGGTTCTGCCGCCCCATGACACTCAAACCGACCAGCACAAACGGAAGCGACCGGCGCGGCTTCACGTTGATTGAATTGCTGGTGGTCATTGCCATCATTGCGATCCTTGCCGGATTATTGCTGCCCGCTCTGGCCAAGGCAAAATACAGCGGCCAGCGCGCCGCGTGCTTGAACAACATCAAGCAGCAATACCTGAGTCAAATCATGTATGCGGACGACGCCAGCGGAAAGTTTCCTTATCACGAGGATCTCAGCCCGGATTACCACCGCACTAGCATCACGGGCAAGCGCAGCATCGTGGATGCGATGCGCGGCACTTATGTCAAGAACACGCGCATCCTCATCTGCCCCATTACCGCGAACGGCGTCGGCAAGACGTGGTTGAATTATGCCAACCCGGCCAGTTTCGCGGACAAGACCACTACGGATTACGGCGGATGGGACACCACGGCATCTTACGTTTTCACGCCCTACATGTGGTTTGCGAATTTCACTGCCACTCCCGCAATGAAATTTCTCAATTCCCAGGGCGCGGTGAGCGCCAATCCCGAGGACAATGAACCTGCGTGGCCGACGAAGACCTCCGAACTGGACAGTCGCCGGGCGTTCATCACGCATCGCGTCAGCGACACTCCGGGCACCGCTCTGTGGGACCTCGGGCATCTCGGCAGTTTCGGCGGAGGCACGCAAACCAAACCGCTTTGGTCCTGGGCCCTCACACCGGATCAACCCGTATGTCAAGCTGACGGCAGCGTCATCATCCGTCAAAAGACCCAAATCCGGGCGCGCGCCTTGGGCGGGCCGAGTCCCGACACGAAGTATTATTATTGAAACTTTAGCGGGCCGTGGCAGCCGACGTGAGTCGGCTCTGACTTTCGGCGAATTCAGATGAAGCGGACTGACGTCCGCTGCTACGAGATGAATAAGCGGCTCATGACTGTTCGTCTGCTCTTCAGGCAACTCTAAATGATATGAAAACACAAATCCTCCGAACCTCACGGCGCAGCTTTATCCGCCGCACGACGACGACCGTCGCCACCTTTTCCATCCTGCCGAGCTATGTGCTCGGGCTGCGAGGGCAGACCCCACCCAACAGCAAACTCAACCTGGCCTTCATCGGCGTGGGCGGGCGCGGCGGCGACAACCTCAATGAACTCGCCCGGGCGGGGGAGAACGTCGTCGCACTTTGCGACGTTGATTCCCAGCGCCTCGCCACTGCGGGCAAGAGATTTCCCGACGCAAAACAATTTCAGGATTTCCGCCGCATGTTCGATCAGATAGGCAAGTCAATCGACGCGGTGGCCGTCTCCACGCCCGACCACACACATGCCGTGGCCGCCATCCGGGCGCTGAAGATGGGCAAACATGTCTATTGTGAAAAGCCGCTGGCCCATTCCATCCACGAAGTGCGCGCGCTGATGAAGGCCGCCCAAGAGCACAAAGTAGTCACCCAGCTTGGCAATCAAGGACACTCCACCGTTTCCATCCGCGTCTGTTGCGAATGGATTCGGGACGGCGCCATCGGCAACGTTCACACCATCCACGCCGGTTGCAACGCGGTGAACTCCGGCATCGACCAACTGCCTCAGCTCAAGGAACAACACCCCGTCCCTTCGACGCTCGACTGGGACCTCTGGCTGGGGCCGGCGCAGAAACGGCCTTATCATCCGGCTTACCTGCCCGCCGCCTGGCGCGGTTGGGTGCCGTTCGGCAATGGGACCATAGGAGACTGGACCTGCCACGTCGTCGATCCCGTCTTTTGGGCGCTGGACCTCGGTGCGCCGAAGACGATTCAAGCAAAGGTGAAGGATTACGATTTCAAAACGCAAGGCGACGCCTATCCCAAAGGCGACAGCATCACGTTTGAATTTCCCGCCAAAGGCAAACGCGGGCCGGTCACTTTGCACTGGTACAGCGGCACCGAGCGGATTCCGCGTCCGCCGGAATTTGAGGCTGACGACAAGGACATCGACACCGGCGCGGCGGTGATTGGCGACAAAGGCACGATGGTCTATGGCTCACACGGCGCCAGCAAGGTGCACCTGATCCCGCAGGCCAAAATGGACGCCTACAAGCGACCGGAGCCGACCATCCCGCGCGCCCGGGAGCATCATCGGGACTGGTTGGAGGCGATCAAGAACGGCACCAAGGCCGGATCAGATTTCTCTTACGGCGGACCGCTCACAGAAATCGCGTTGCTGGGCGTCATCGCGATCAAGCTGGCCGGCACGAAGCTCGAGTGGGATGCGACGCGGATGCGCTTCACGAATTCCCGCGAAGCCAATCAATACATCAACCCGCCCTATCGGTCGGGTTGGAGTTTGTGAACTTGAACCTCTGAACGCACGAAAATGCGCTTATTGCTCGGCGCGAGCCGATTCAGCAGCGTCCCATCGCCCGCGCCTAGCCGATGATCATGAGGTCGAAGTGCCGTGTATCGCGGGAGTAGGTCTTGTCGAAATTGACAACCTTACAAGACCAAACCTTTGCTTGGATTTATTGGGAGGTTGGATAATTTGGCACAGCATGTTCTCGTCATTCAAGAAGCGTCAAACCTCACCCGAACTTACTTTCAAAGCGCGGGTGGAGCGATTCTGGGAGTGGTATGCAGAGGTCGCTGAAAGATTTTACCGCACGATCGAGAATGGCAAATGTTCTGACCTGGCTGCTGAAGTGAGTAACAATGTCGATGACATTTTGCCGGGGTTCGCTTGGGTATTCGGACCAGGCGCAGGAGGAGTCGGTCATTCTTTCACCTTGTCTGGTGAAGGCGTGCTACACCGTCAATTGCTCGCCATTCACTGCGTGAGCCGCGCTCCAAAGCTCAACGGCTGGACGTTTTATCCAGCACGCCAACCTGGTTCGATTGAAGGAGTCCAAATGGAAATCGGGAGGCACAAGTTTGACCCGATGGAATTCTGGCTCACTCCCACGATCAATAACGAGGCGGAGAAAGTGGATATCACGGTTTGGCATCCCTTGTTCGAGCGCCTCCGTGAAGAAGGTGAGCGCTTGGGTACTTTGTTCCTGTTCCTTGATGAAGTTCTCGGCGAATTCGGGACGGGCCAGTGGATTGGCGAGATCAAACTCAACGATCCGCGGCTTTCCGATGCGATCCCTCTGAAGGAGCTTCACGAGTTTATCAAGAAGGTCGAATCTGAGACGGGGTGGAAGAAGTTGCCTCCGGGCCAGGAAGGCGTCGTGTATAGGTGCGAAGAGCAGCATGATCGGTTCCCTCGCGGCGACGTTGTCGTTGGAAAAACAACCCACATAGAACTCATCAACGAATACCTTGAGGCCAAAGGAGAACTCCAGGATCCACTCGCAGGCACTGGCGCGGACTACATTTTTGTGTCGTTTGATGTCCATCTCCTGCCGGAAGGAGAACAAAGTGCGGCTCGTGGGACAATCGAAGATGCCTTGGAAGACGCACTCAAAGCTGCATATAGCGGTCGGTTGCTTGGAGGCGCCCACGGAAGGAAGTCTGCCTACATCGACTTGTTGATTTTTGACGGGACGAGCAGTCTCGAAATTGTGCAGCGAGTCCTGCATGAAAAGAAATTGCCTGCAGGAACGGCTATCAACTTTTTCGCTAAGGAGAAGACGGCGCAAAGAATTATCCTCTGAATAGGGAAGACACATGGAGCCTTGGAATGTGCTCAACGTTACAGACACGCGCACCAGTGAGCGTCTCCGCAAGGCACATGGTCTGAAAGCGGTGCTGAAGCCACCGCACTCCAAACGCTGGCGCGCTTGCCGGGTGTCCTCGAACTTCGCGAAGCGTCTGGACTGCGGCGTGTTCACCGCCGCTTTTCCCGTATCGTGGCCTTGGTCGCTGTGGGTGAATCAACTCGGCTGCACCTGTTCGCTGAACTTTCTGAAAAACTCGTCCATCATCTTTTTGGCGGTGGCTTCGATGAGGCGTGAACCAATGGCCGCAATCAACCCGCCCACCTGCGCGTCGGCGTCGCAATGCAGTTCAGTTTGATTTCCTTTTTCCGCAAGCTTGATCTGTGCGGTGCCCTTGACGAATCCCGGCCCGCCTTTGCCTTCAATGATCAAGGTGAATGACTCCGGCGGTTTCTGTTCCTTGAGCTGTACTTTGCCGATGTAATTGCCCTTCAGTCCGGCGACGCCGATTTTCAGATGGGCATCGTAACTTTCCGCGCTGGTCTTGACCATTTTTTCACAGCCATCGATGCAGCGCTGTAAAATGTCGGGGTCGATGAGCGAGGAGAAAACTTTGTCGCGAGACGCGGCGATTTGGTACGTGGCGGTCAATTTCATATTCTTCAAACCTGTTGCCGAAAGTAACCCACCCCCAGCCCCTCCCAAGAGGGGAGCGGCGCACGGTGGATTGTTCCCCTCCCGGGAGGGGTCAGGGGTGGGTAGGTTGGCAGCAAGATCATGGGAGAGGGTGGCCGAAGGTCGGGTAAGGGGATCGCTATTTTTCTATCCGGAATTCTTTTATGGCAATCACTTCAAAATGTTAGGACCGTATCAACGGCTGGCCGCCAGTGCCAGCGCGCGCCGGGTGTTCAGTTGGGCCAGGTGCAGCCGGAAGGCGGACGATGCATGAATGTCATTCAGCGGCTCGACTCCTTGCGCGGCTTTCCTGGCCGCTTTCTCAATCGTCTCCGTCGTGAGCGTCGCGCCGCGTAACTTGCTCTCGACCGACTTGGCGCGATACGGCTTGGGGGCGATGCCCGTCACACCCACACGAACAGTCTTGTTGGTTTTGTCCACGACTGCCGCGACGCCCGCGATGGCAAAGCCGCTGGCTTTCTGCGCGAATTTTACATACGCAACGGATTTGGGAGTCAGCGGCACTTGAATTTCAAAAAGAATCTCATTGGGCTGCACCGTGGACTGCATCATCTCGACAAAAAAATTTGCGGCTTTGACCATGCGACTGCCATTCGGGCCGGCGAGGTGCAACTCGGCTTCCAGCGCGAGAATCGCCGCGGGCCAGTCCGCGGCTGGATCGGCGTGAACGAGACTGCCGCCAATGGTGCCCTTGTTGCGCACCTGAACATCACCAATGTGCGCCGCCACTTCGGGCAACAACGGGCATTGGTCGCGCAGCAACGACGACGATTCGAGTTCATAGTGCGTGGTCATCGCCCCGATGGCGATCTTCCCGTCCTGTTCGCGAATGTAGTTGAGGTCAGCAATTCGGCTGATATCGATGACCGTCTTTGGTTGCGCTAGTCGCAGTTTCATCGCTGGAATCAAACTGTGACCTCCGGCCAACACTTTCGCGTCTTCACCGTGCTGGGCCAGCAAGCCGACCGCTTCGTCGAGCGTCCCGGGTCGCAAGTAATCGAAGGCTGCGGGAATCATGGTGCGGAGTTACAGGGTTGCATGGTTACTTGGGTTACAAAGGGAGAGACGCTGATGAAATCGCGTTCCATACTTTTTCCGGCGTCAGCGGCAGATCGAGATGCCGGACGCCGAGCGGCGAAAGCGCGTCGATGACGGCGTTGGCAATCGCCGGAGTCGCGCCGATGGTGCCAGCTTCGCCCACGCCTTTGATGCCCATCGGATTGCTCGGCGACGGCGTGACGGTGCTGCCCATCAGGTATTCCGGGATGTCGCGGGCGCGCGGCATGGCGTAGTCCATGAATTCGCCGGTGAGTAACTGGCCATTCTCGTCATAGACCGTGCGCTCGAACAAAACCTGGCCCAGCGAATGAGCAATACCGCCCTGCACCTGCCCTTCAACCAGCAATGGATTCACCTGCGGGCCGCAATCGTCCACCGTCACGTACTTCACAATCTTCACCTCACCGGTGTCGCGTTCCACTTCAACAGCGACAATGTGCGTGCCAAAAGGAAAAGTGCAATTTGGCGGCTCGAAGAAACTGGATGCTTCAAGGCCAGGCTCGAAATTTTTCGGCAGATTTTTCGCAACGTAAGCTTCAGCCGCCAGTTGCGCCCACGTCAGCGCTTTCTTGGGTCTGCCCTTCACAAAGAATTTCCCGTCGCGAAATTCAACTCGTTTCGCTGAAGCACCGAGCAGATGCGCAGCAAGAATTTTCGCCTTGGCGATGATCTTGTCGATGCACATGACGATGGCCGTCCCGCCCACGACCGTTGCGCGGCTGCCGTAAGTGTCGCGACCATAATGAGCCACAGCCGTGTCGCCACGCATGACGACGACGTCTTCGATGAGCACGCCGAGTTTGTCCGCGGCGATTTGAGCGAAGCTGGTTTCCTGTCCCTGTCCGTGCGGCGAGACGCCCGTGATGACGGTGACCTTGCCGGAAATCTCCATGCGCACGCAGCCCCATTCCCAACCGCCCGCGGCCATCATCTTCGACGGTCCGAGCGCGCAGATTTCGACATACGTGGAAAGGCCGACGCCAAAAAGTTTGCCGGCTTTGCGCGCCGTCTCGCGTTGCTTGAGCAGCTTGTCCCAGTTGGCCATCTTCTGCGCCTTCCGCAGCGCGCCCTGGTAATTGCCGCTGTCGTAGGTCAGACCGGTGGCGGTGTTGAAAGGAAACTCGCTTGGCTTCGGAAAATTCTTCAGCCGCACCTTCACGGGGTCGAGACCAAGTTCATCGGCGATGATGTCCATGAGCCGTTCGACGAGGTAGGTCGCCTCCGGTCGGCCCGCGCCGCGATACGCGTCGGTGGCCATCTTGTGCGTGTAAACCCCGGTCACATCCATGCGCGCCGCCTTGAGTTTGTAACAACCGGCGAGCATCAGACCCGTCAACGTCGGAATGGCGGGCGTCAGCAGTTGCAAATACGAGCCGAGGTCGGCGATGGTGCGGGCTTTGATGGCGAGCAAGGTGCCATCTTTTTTCACCGCCACTTCGTAATCGCCAATCTGGTCGCGGCCATGAATCGTGGCCGAGGCGTTTTCGCGGCGGCTTTCAATCCACTTGATCGGCGCACGGAGTCTCATGGCGAGGTGCGAGCAAAGCGCTTCTTCGGCGTATAGGTTTAGTTTCGAGCCAAACCCGCCGCCCACTTCTGGTGCAACGATGCGGATTTTATTTTCCGCCACACCGATCATGCCGGGCAAGAGCGTGCGCACCAGATGCGGAATCTGCGTGGAAGTCCAGAGCGTGAGCGTGCCTTCGCCGGCGTGAAATGACGCAACGCAGCCGCGCGGCTCGATGGCCATCGGCGTGAGCCGCTGATGAACCATCCGCTGTTTGATGACGCGATCGGCCTGCTTGAACGCGGCGTCAAGATCGCCATTGGCCAGCGACCAGGTAAAGGCGACGTTGTTGCCGAATTCCGGATGCGTGAGCGGCGAATCTTTCGCGAGTGCTTTTTCGGGATCGCTGACCACCGGCAACGGATCGTAGTCAACGTCGATCAAATCCAGCGCGTCGCAGGCCGCGTAACGATCGGCCGCGATCACCACGGCCACCGGATGTCCGACGAAATAAACGCGGTCGCCAGCCAGCACGGTGTGTTTCGGCGCTTTCAAGTCAGGAAACGTGGAAGAGCACGGCACGACACCGCATTTGTCATTCACGTCGGCACCAGTGAATACGCCAACGACACCTGGGAGGGCTTTCGCGCCATCGGTCTTGATCCGGTTGATCATGGCGTGGGCGTACGGGCTGCGCAGAATGGCGGCGTGCAGCAGGCCTGACATTTTGAGGTCGTCCACATAGGTGGCGATGCCCTTGATGAGGCGCGGGTCTTCGACACGCTTCATCGCGCGACCGAAGTAGCCGTTGGATTTCGCCGCTTTCATGGTGGCGGGTGATTGGTGATCGGTGATGGGGGGTCGGTGATCGGTGACTCGGCGAGCAACGCGTCGGAACACGACAGGTCATCGTCGTTCACGCGGTAAGGGACAGAGTCTTCCCGCAAACCGAGGTTTGCGCCGGTTTTGCTTTCGCGCAGATAGCGGATATAGCCGTTAATCAGACGCAACACGCTGGCCGCTTCCGCTTTGAGTCCTGCAACCTCGGCCGGGGTCAGATAGCCCTCGTCCTCGCAAGTGTTGAGGTCGTCAACAAGTTCCGACACCGAGCCTCTGGCGATCAGCACGAAACGGATATTGTCCGCGTAATGATACCGGCCATGCCCTTCAGCAACGTTATTGGTGACGGACAACGCGGCCTTGCGCATTTGCGGATTCAACACAAACTTCTCCGTGTCCAGCAACGACTTCGCGACACGGTACATCTTCTTTCGAAACTCTCGTGCCGTCCGATAAAGTTCCAAATCTTCAAATGAGCCGTATCTTGTCGTTGTCTGTTCCATAACCATTTCAGTGTGTCGTAGGTTCACCAATCACAAATTAGCGATTACCGATCACTTCTCCACCCGCGCCATTTTCTTCGCCGCGTATTCGATTGCATCAACAATGTGCGAATAGCCGGTGCACCGACAGAGGTTGCCTTCAATCCCATGGGCAATTTCATCGCGCGTGGGTTTGGGATTGCGTTGGAGCAATTGGACGCCGCTCAGAATCATGCCGGGCGTGCAATAACCGCACTGCAACCCGTGACATTCCCAGAAACCTTCCTGGACCGGGTGCAACTGGCCGTTGCGGGCGAGTCCCTCGATGGTGGTGATCTGCGAACCATCCGCTTGAACGGCCAGAAGGGTGCATGACTTCACGGCTTGGCCATCCATCAACACGGTGCAGGCGCCGCAGATGCTGGTTTCGCAGCCGATGTGAGTGCCGGTCAGGTTGCAGTGATCGCGCAGAAAATGGACCAGCAGCAGGCGGGGTTCGACTTCGTGCTGATGCTGAACTCCGTTGACGGTGATGTTGACAAGACTTTTCATGAAAACGCATCCACGTTGATTGCCCGTCGTCAGGTAACGGGCTGACTATAATCCTGCGCCCCGGCGTTGCAACGGGAAAAATTGCGCGCGACGCGCAGAAATATCCCCTTGCCAAATCGAGCCGGACGATTTTCAATATCCGGGGTTCAGGGAGTTGGCTGGATAGCTCAGTTGGTAGAGCAGAGGACTGAAAATCCTTGTGTCGCCGGTTCAATTCCGGCTCCAGCCACCACTTCAACCTCCGTTCACTTTTCATCCACTCGTCGACTATTGACAGCTTGGCAGGTCAATCCGGCCGTGTAGTTTCCTCGGTGTGCGTCTGCGCGAGTCTCTTTTCAAATGTTGCGTCTGCCACGCTTTGAAATACCATCGGTGCCAGACTCATGATTTGGATCGCCCCATCCGAAAAGGACACCGACAACGCCGCACTCGAAAAACGCCTCTGGGACGCCGCTGACCAGTTCCGCGCCAACTCCGGCCTCAAGTCCCAGGAATACTCCGCGCCCGTCCTCGGCCTCATCTTCCTGCGCTTCGCCGAGGTTCGCTTCGCTGCCCAGCGCGCCAAGCTGGAGAAAGCCAGCGCCTCCGCCCGCCGTGGATCACGGCTGGATGAACCCGCCGCCTATCACGCCGAGGGCATCCTCTATCTGCCCGCCGAAGCGCGGTTCGATTACCTGCTCAACCGCCCCGAAGCCGAGAACATCGGCGCGAAGGTCAATGCCGCCATGCGCGACATCGAGAAGCACAACCCGCAACTCGCTGGCGTCCTGCCCAAGACCTACAACCTCTTCACCAGCACCCTGCTCAAGGAACTACTCAAGAAAGTCTCCGAGATTCCCGCCTCGCTGGACTACGACGCCTTCGGGCGCATCTACGAATACTTCCTCGGCGAGTTCGCCATGAGCGAGGGTCAGGGCGGCGGCGAATTTTACACCCCCAGCAGCATCGTCCGCCTCCTCACCGAAGTGATTGAACCCTATCACGGGCGCATCCTCGACCCCGCGTGCGGTTCGGGCGGCATGTTCGTCTCCTCCGCGCGCTTCGTCTCCGAGCACAAGCGGCAAGCTGCCGCTGGCAAATCTTCTCCCTCGCCCCTCGGAGGGGAGAGGGCCGGGGTGAGGGGTGAAAACTATTCCGGTGATCCATCCAAAGAACTCTCCATCCACGGCGTCGAGAAAACCGACGAAACCGGCCGCCTCTGCCGCCTGAACCTCGCCGTCCACGGCCTCGAAGGCGAAATCAAACACGGCGGCAACATCAACAGCTACTACGACGACCCGCACGACGCCACCGGCCGCTTCGACTTCGTCCTCGCCAACCCGCCGTTCAACGTCAACGCCGTGGACAAGGAGCGGTTGAAAGACATGGTCGGCCCAGGCCGCCGCTTCCCCTTCGGCCTGCCGCGCACTGACAACGCCAATTACCTCTGGATTCAACTCTTCTATTCTTCGTTGAAGAATGGGGAGGCCGGAACTTCCGGCGGGCGGGCCGGCTTCGTCATGGCCAACTCCGCCTCCGACGCCCGCTCCTCCGAACAGGAACTCCGCCGCCAGCTCATCGAAAGCCGCGCCGTGGACGTGATGGTCGCCGTCGGCCCGAACCTCTTCTACACCGTCACGCTCCCCTGCACCCTCTGGTTCTTCGACAAGGGCAAGGGCAAAAGTGGGCGCACCGACTCGGTGCTGTTCATTGATGCCCGCCACATCTACCGGCAGGTGGACCGCGCGCACCGCGAATGGACGCCCGCGCAGATTGGCTTCCTCGCCAACCTCGTCCGCCTCTATCGCGGCGAAGCCCTCGACTTCACATTGGGTGGCGAAGAAGCGAAGGCCAAAATCCTTGAAGTGTTCGCCACCCAACCCTCACCCCATCCCTCTCCCAACGGGAGAGGGGGCTACAAGTTTGCCGGATTGGTCGAACGTGGTCGGGAATTGCGAAAGAAGCAGACGCCAGCCGAGGCGGTCCTGTGGGAAGTGTTGCGTGACCGGCAGTTTGAAAATCTGAAATTCCGGCGGCAACATCAGGCGGGCGATTACCTCGTGGATTTCTTCTGCCACGAACACAGCCTCGTCGTGGAGGCTGACGGCGACGTTCACGATGCTGGCTATCAGAAGAAGCACGACAAGAAGCGCGATGCATGGCTGCGAGGACAGGGGTTCACGGTCCTGCGTTTTCGCAACGAGGACATCTTGAACGATCTTGAATCGGTGCTCGGGAAAATCGCCGCCGCTCTCCCTTCTCCCGCTGGGAGAAGGGCCGGGGATGAGGGTGACTGCAAGGTCGCGTATCGCGATGTTGCAGGCTTATGCCGCGCCGCCACGCTCAAGGAAATCGAAGCGCAAGGCTGGTCGCTCAACCCCGGCCGCTACGTCGGCGTGGCCGCCGGCGAAGCCGTGAGCGACGAGGACTTCAAGGAACAACTCGAAACGCTGAACGAGGAACTCGAAACCCTCAACGCCCAAGCGCGCGACCTCGAACAAACCATCGCCGGCAACGTGGCGGAGATTCTGGAGGCGTGACGATGGAAAACGGACTGACCGAATCAACGCTCGCCGAAGTGTGCAGCCTCGTTACCGACGGCACGCACGACACACCGAAGCGAGTCGCTTCCGGTTTTCCGCTAATCAAGGCAAAGGAAATCACAGGCGGCCGAATTGATTTTGAAAACTGCGACCAGATTTCGGAGGAGGAACACCTCGAAGTAATCGCTCGGTCAAAGCCAGAATTTGGCGACACACTCTTCGCTCACATTGGCGCATCGCTGGGTGAAGCAGCGTTCGTGAACACCACGCGCGAGTTCAGCATCAAGAACGTGGCACTGTTCAAGCCGAACCCAGCCGTCATTGATGCACGCTACCTTTACTACCTCGTCACCAGCCCAGCGTTTCAATCACTCGCCAAGGGGACGAAGACTGGCTCGGCGCAACCATTTCTCGGACTCAGTCAGTTGCGCGGACACTGCATTCAATTTCATCGCGATATGGGCACGCAACGCCGTATCGGGGCAATCCTGTCGGCCTACGACGAGCTGATGGAGAACAGTCAGCGGCGCATCCGGCTCTTGGAGGCGATGGCCCGCGCCCTCTACCGCGAGTGGTTCGTCCACTTCCGCTTCCCCGGCCACGAAAAGCTCCCGCGCGTCGCCTCCCCCCTCGGCGACATCCCCCAAGGCTGGGAGGTGAAGACCGTTGCGGACTCGTTCGAGATTTCCGGTGGCGGCACACCGTCACGAAAGGAAGAAAAGTATTGGGACGGCGGAACAATCCAGTGGTTCTCGCCCAGCAACCTCACCGGCGCAGGCACGATGTTCATGGATGATTCCAGCGACCACATCACCGAACTTGGCTTGGCCGAAAGTTCCGCACGACTGTTCCCGGCTCGCTGCGTAATGCTCACCAGCCGTGCCACCATCGGCGCAATCGCCATCAACACGCACGAAGCCTGCACCAACCAAGGCTTCATCACCTGCCTACCGAACGAGCGCGTGCCGCTCTATTTCCTTTTCCATTGGCTGACGGAGAACGTGCCGACGTTTGAACGCATGGCGTCAGGCGCGACCTTCAAAGAAATCAGTCGCGGTGTGTTCAAGACAATCGAGTTCCTGCAACCGCCCGCCGAACTGGTCCGCCGCTTCGAGGACGCCGCCGCGCCGATGGCCGAGCAAGCACTCGCGCTCCAACGCAAAATCCAAAACCTCCGCCGGACGCGCGACCTGCTGCTGCCGCGTCTGCTGTCGGGCGCTATTAACCTATGAATCCGAAATCCAGTCCGCTTGGTTCAATCTGGCGAAAGTGGGATTTGCACTTTCACACGCCGGCTTCTTACGACTACGGTCACAAAGGCGCGACCAACCAGGAAATCGTTGACGGGCTACTCAAGGCCGGCATTGAGGTCGTTGCCATCACCGACCATCACCGAATCGACACGGCACGAGTCTTAGAACTTCAGAAGCTGGGAGGCGAAGACCTTACGGTGCTGCCAGGGATCGAGTTGAGGTCAGAGTTGGGCGGCAGCGACTCGGTTCACTTCATCGGCATCTTTCCTGAAGACTCCGATCTAGTGGACCTGTGGACGAAGTTGTCCGGCAAGCTCAATATCACTGAAGCAGAGGTGGCCAAGCGCGGAGACGACACGATCTATTGTCCGTTCGTCGAAACGGCAAATGTGATACACGAACTAGGCGGCTTGGTGACCGTGCATGCTGGAAAGAAATCGAATTCTATTGAGGGCCTCAAGAACACCGACTACATCAAACAGATTATCAAAAAGGATTTGGTCAGGGAGTGCATTGACATCTACGAGGTCGGCGATGCCACCGACATCCAAAGTTACCTTGAAAAGGTGTTCCCGCACCTTGACCGGCCAATCCCGCTGATTCTGTGCTCGGACAATCATGACATTCGGGGCTATTCGACGAAGTGCCCGCTTTGGATTAAGGGAGACAAGTCATTCGAGGCGCTGCGACAAACACTTTTTGAGCCGTCGTGTCGCGTTGGTGTTACACCGGATAAACCGCTGAAGCCGCTGTTGCGGGTGGACCGCGTCACCTTGGATTTTCCTGCTGAAACCGAGCTGGTTTCGGAGTTTAACGGGGAAGAACGTCGCGACGCATTCTGCTTCAGAGGAAAGGCTGCGGTGGTTTTTAGTCCGTATCTCACTTGTTTGATCGGGGGAAGAGGTTCAGGCAAGAGCACTCTGCTAAATCTGATTCATGAGAAACTTGAGCGGGGACAGAACAAGTTTTTCGCTGCAAATCATCTTGCCCCACAGCCAGACGCTTCAGTCGCCACCTGTGTTCAGATTGACGGTGACACCGCAAAGAAGGTTGTCGAGTTCTTGCAGCAAAACGAAATCGAGGGCTTCGCCACCGACCCCTGGCGTTTCACGGAAGCCGTCTTTTCTAGGCTCGTGAAGCGGGACGAGGAGGGCAAACTCAACGCGGTTAACGCTGAGTTGGCCGCCGCGTTATCCGCAACGGCTGAACAGGCGAAGCGATTACAGGAGCACACCGATTTGGTGTCACGGCTCGCAGATGCGGAGAAGGAATTAGTATCCAAGAAGGCGTTGATTGCCTCGTTCCAGAACGAAGAATACAAACGCATCAACGACGAGATGGGTAAGTTAAGCCAAGAACTCCAAGGCTTGCGAATCTGGAGGGAACGGCTTGAAGCGCTGAAGAACGACCTCAACAATTTGCCGGAACATCACAGCCATCCGATATCCGAGAACCCTAACGGCTACGAAAAAGAATTTCTGCGAATACTTGGTGTCGTCCAAGGCGCTGTGCAGCCACCTCAACCAAGTGCGGAGATGGCTGCGGCTGCCAGTCGAGAGGCTGACTTAAACGGCCAAGTTGCCGCACTGAAAGAAAAACTCGACGCATTCCTCAGAGGGCGAGGGCTTTCGCAGGAGAATCTTGCCGATGTGGGAAAGGCAAATCAAAGAGCTGCGCAACTGGAGCATGAGCTGCCCTCACTCAAGGCAAGAACCCAAACACTCGCCGCGCAAATCTCGGCCTTCCGGGCGCGGCGAGACTTGCCAGAAAAATACTCTGGCGCGGTCCAAGCGCTCCTCGCTCCGATTAACAATGCACTCAGGAATCTGAGCAAAGAAGTTAAACAAATCGAGTTGCACTATGAATTTGATTACGGCGCGTGTCGCCAGACGCTGATTGAACACATTCAGGATGTGTTGGGCGATGCAGGCGTCCGGATTGACCACGTCGAAAGCATGTTGCAGGACGTTGACCTGTTCCGTTTGGACAGCCGAGAAAAGTTCCTTCAAAGAATCTCGGACGCACACAAAACCGGTAAGGCCATCCGCGAGTGCTACTCGATTCCGCTGCGGTTCGACCTTCTGCGCATCGAAGTTGAACGGCAGTTGCTCGAAGTTGGAGGCTTTGGCCGTTTCCGAGTGCTTTATGACAAGAAGCCAGTCGAAAACACATCGTTCGGCCAGCGATGCACCGCGGCCATCGTCGTGCTGTTGATACTAGGGAATACACCAATCGTGATCGACGAGCCAGAAGCGCACTTGGACAGCGCGCTCATTGCGAATTACCTGGTCGAGCTCGTGAAGAGCAAGAAGGTCAACCGCCAGATTATTTTCGCGACCCACAATGCAAACTTCGTGGTCAACGGTGACGCCGAGCTGATCCACATTTTGGAGATGGGGGACGACAAGCAATCCAAAATCGTGAGCACAACTATCGAAGACCTGTCCCACCGCTCCGAGTTGCTTCGCCTCGAAGGTGGGCCAGAAGCTTTCTTGAAGCGCGAACACCGTTACGGCATCGCATAGAACCCAAGCCATGCCCCACGCCTACACCGAAGACCAGCTTGTCGAGCAGCCCGCCATCGGGTTGTTCGCGGAGCTTGGCTGGGCCGTGGCAGTGCCACCTCCCAATGCCGGCGTGGCCGGCGAGCCGCGTGACGCCGGGTTGCTCGGGCGCGAGACGAAGGGCGAGGTGGTATTGGTGTCCCGGTTGCGCGCGGCGTTGGAGCGGCTCAATCCCGCGCTGCCGCCCGAGGCCATCACCGCCGCCGTGGACGAATTGACCCGCGACCGTTCGGCCATGAGCCTGGAGGCGGCGAATCGCGAGGTGTATCGGTTGTTGAAGGAGGGGATTCCCGTTTCCGTGCTGGATGCGGAATCGACACCTCACCCCGGCCCTCTCCCCGGTCGAGGCGGAGAGGGTGCGAGCCGCACGGGAAATCACGGTGCGCTGGGGACAGCACGCCCTACCAAGGGAGGTCAGACCAGTGTCCGGGTGCGGGTGATTGATTGGGAGCATCCGGCGAACAATGGTTTCCTGCTGGTCAGCCAGTTCAGCGTCACGGGCGCGCTCTACACCTGCCGCCCGGATTTGGTCGGCTTCGTCAACGGCCTGCCGCTGGTGGTCATCGAGCTGAAGCAGCCCGGCGTGCCAGCGCGTGCGGCGTTCGACGAGAACCTGACGCACTACAAGGCGGAAATACCGCAGCTCTTTTGGTTCAACGCGCTGCTCATCGCCTCGAACGGCACGGAGAGTTGTCAGTCACCTGTCTTCAAGCGGCGATTCTTTGGCTCGCCAAGAAACCCGACCGGCCATCCACTGTGCCTTCTTCCACTACGCACGCCGGAATCGCGTTGCGATTTTGCAGAACTCGATGCGCGATTTCTTCCATCGTCGTGAAGGTAACGCCCGTTTGCTTCGCTGCCGTCACGAGTTGTTCGAACAGTTCTGCCTTCTGCATCCCTTCAATTTCGGCGTGAATGGTCAGGACATTCGGTAACTCCGACCTGAGCAAGCCAAGATAGTGAGCGACGATGGAGTTTTCCGGGAAATCAGGACGGCCAAGCAATTCGTCCAGCGTCGGCAGCGTCGTTGGAATTTGTAACGTCCGAAAAGTTTTCCCGTTCACTTGCGGAAAGAATGGAAATGCGCCCCGGCAGTCGCTGCCGTAGAGAAGTTGCTGTTCGTCATAGACCTGAAAACTGCTGGCGTTGGCCTGCCAGCCCGCTGCGCCTGCTGCCTGCGGATGCTCGCCGAAGATGCGTTCAAACTCCGCGACGGCGCGACCGAACTCTGCGCGCGTTTCTTCCAGCGAAAGGCGATGGAGATAATCCTGCCAGCGGAAATGGTCATAACAATGAATGCCGGCAGCGAATCCATCGGCTTTGACGGCGCGCAAAACGGATTCGTTGCGTTTCCCGATCTGCGGTGCGGGCAGGAGTGTGCCGGAGAGGAGCGTGCGCCAGCCGTAAAGTTGGGTGACGCGGGTGCGGGTGACTTTTTTTAGGAAGCCCGGACGGAAGACCCGTCGAATCGCCTTGCCGGTGTTGTCCGGGCCAAGGCTAAACAGAAACGTGGCGGGCACGGAATGGCGTTTGAGGATGGCGACGAGCGCGGGAACGCCTTCGCGCGTGCCGCGGTCGGTATCGACATCGATCTTGATGATGAGTTGAGGCGCTTCGGACTTCATCAACGCGTCTGCATTTTGTTCAGCTCGTAGTTTGTATTTCGCAGATGATAGTCGAGTGTCAACTTGAGGGCGGTGCGCAGGTCGGTGGTGGGTTTCCAGCCGAGATGTTTTTCGGCTTCCTTGATGGAGGGCACGCGATGGGCGATGTCCTGGTACGCTTCGCCGTAGTATTCGCGTGAATCGACGTCAATCAGTTGAATCTTTTCCGCGTTGTCACGGTATTCCTCGTAGTCTTTCAGCAGCTCGATGATGAGTTGAGCCATCTCCTTGATTGAATAGTTCATGTAGGGATTGCCGATGTTGAAGATGCGCTGTGAGGCGGCCTGGTCTTTGTTCTCGATGATGCGCACCAGGCAATCCACGCCGTCGTCGATGAACGTGAACGAGCGTTTCTGCTGGCCGCCATCCACCAGTTTGATCGGCAGCCCATTGATGATGTTGTGAATGAATTGTGTGACAACGCGCGAACTGCCTTCCTTCGGCTCGTTGATGTCGTCCAGCTTCGGCCCGATGAAGTTGAAGGGGCGGAACAGAGTGTAGTCGAGGTTCTCCTTGTCGCCGTAAGCGAAGATGATGCGGTCGAGGAGTTGTTTGATGCAGGCGTAAATCCAGCGTTGCTTGGGAATCGGGCCGAGGACGAAATTGGTCGTGTATTCGTCGAACTCCTTGTCCATCGACATGCCGTAGATTTCGGAGGTGGAGGGAAAGATCAGGCGCTTCTTGTATTTCACGCACTTGCGGATGATTTCCAGGTTCGCCTCGAAATCCAGTTCGAAAACGCGGATCGGGTCGCTCACGTAAAGTCCGGGCGTGGCGATGGCGACCAGCGGAATGACGACGTCGCATTTCTTGAGATGGTATTCGATCCATTCGCGGTTGATGGTGATGTCGCCTTCAAAGAAATGAAAACGCTCATGGCCGAGGCAATGCGTGAGTTTGTTGGTGGCCATGTCCATGCCGAAAACCTCCCAGTCTTTGGTGGTGAGAATATTCCAGGCAAGGCTGTTGCCGATGAAGCCGTTGACGCCGAGGATGAGAATTTTTTGGCTCAAGATGTTTTCAAGGTTAAGGGTTTGGATTGCTCGCCGACCGCGGAAAGAACCTGGCCGACCTCGAATTGCGGCGGCGCGATCTGTTGTGCCGGTTGCTGCGGGTTCACCCATTGGCAATCGGTGATCTGCAAAATGCCGTCCCCGGTCGCAATGGCAAACGGATTGAGGCTGATGACTTGTCCGGGAACCACGTCGCCTGCGCCTCTCGAAGAGAACCCCGGCGGCTGGACCCGCCAGATCATCAGCCGCGCATCGCCGCAATCAGTGAACGCACCGGGGTAAGGCCGCGTGACGGCGCGAATCAGGTTGAAGATGTTGATTACGGGCTGGTGCCAGTCAATCCGGCCATCCTCCGGTTTGCGCGCGCCGAAATAAGTCGCTTGAGTTTCGTCCTGTGGATGACGCGGCGCGTGGCCGGTGAGAATCGCGTTCAATTGTCGCTCCAACACCTTCAACGCCGCCGCTTGAACTTTCTTCATCACTTCAATGGCGGTTTCCTCCGGTCCGATGGCAACCGCTTCCTGATCCACTATGGCTCCGGCATCCGCGCGTTGCACCATGTGATGAAGTGTGGCGCCGATCTGGCTCTCACCGTTGAGCACGGCCCAGTTGACGGGAGCTTTGCCGCGATATTTCGGCAGCAGAGAGCCGTGCATGTTGAAAGCGCCGAGCGGTGCGAGGTTCAACAACCGCATGGGAATCATGTTCCGATAGTAGAAGGAAAAGATGACGTCGGGTCGAAGGGTCTGAAGTTGCTCTTCTGTTTCCGGCGTTTTCAAAGAATCGGGCGTGAAAACCGGAACGTCATGTTCCCGCGCCAAGCCCGCGACTGATCGAAACCAAAGATTCTCGTCCGGTTTGTCTTCGTGAGTGAACACAGCGACCACGCGCGTCTTGCGGCGCAGCAACAGCTCCAGGCATTCATAGCCCACCTCGCTGTAACCGAAAACAATGACGCGCGGCTCAGTCATCGAGTTGCTCCAGAATTTCCCTGGTCACGTAACGGGGTCGTTGTTGCACTGATTGATACGTGCGCCCGACGTACTCGCCGATCAGTCCGATGCCGACCATCGCCACGCTGATGAGGAAGAAAAGAATTGCGAACAACGTGAACACGCCGAAGGTTTCGCGGTCGAGATTGAGCACCAGCCGACGGTAAAGCAGCACGGCCACCAGACTCAGGCTGCCCGCCGAGCAGAGCATGCTGAAGAGCGTGAACAGTTGCAGCGGCGTCGTGGTAAAGCCGGTGATCAGATCGAAGTTCAGCCGGATGAGTTTGTAATAACTGTATTTCGATTCGCCCGCGGCGCGCGCATCGTGTTCGACTTCGACTTCGCCGGGCCGCGCGGCGAATTTGTAGGCGAGCGCGGGAATGAACAGTGACCGTTCGCCGGTCTGCACAATTGCCTGCACCACCGCGCGCCGATACGCCCGCAACATGCAACCTTGATCAGTCATCTTGATGTCCGTGGTCAGTTCGCGAACAAAGTTGATGAGCTTCGAACTGAGCTTTCGTCCCACGGTGTCCTTGCGGCTTTTGCGAAATCCGCCGACGACATCGAATCCTTCCTCCACTTTGGCGAGCAGTTTGGGAATTTCCTCCGGCGGATTCTGCAGGTCGGCGTCCAGCGTGACAACGATGTCACCTCGTGCGCGCTCAAACGCCGCCATGATGGCGGTGTGCTGTCCGAAGTTGCCGTTGAAGTCGATCACGCGAACTTCTTTGGGCCGCCGTCGGTGAAGATCGCGGAGGATTTCCATCGAGCGATCCGCGCTGCCGTCGTTGGTGAAGATGATTTCAAACGGTTTGCCGACGGAATCCAGCACCTTCGTAAGCCGCGTGAAGAGAGATTCGAGATTCTCTTCTTCATTGAACACCGGGATGACGACCGAGAGATAAATCGCTTTCATGGCTCAGGCGCGTTTGAAAATGGCGGCCATCGCGGCAATGACCCGGTCCTGGTCGGCTTCCGTCATCGTCGGAAACAATGGCAGGCTGACCACGCGGTCAGAAATCGCCTCCGCGTTCGGAAAATCGCCACGTTGATAACCGAACTTCTCCCGGTAGTAAGGACTCAAATGAACCGCTTGATAATGCAGGCCGGTGCCGATGTTGTGCTCTTTCAACGCGGCCATGAATCCGTCGCGGTCCACGCCGGCGGCGTCGGGATTGATCAACGGCGCGAACAGATGCCAGGCGTGACGGTGTTCGTAGGAAACCTTGCCCGGCAAGGTCAACTCCGGCCAGCCGGCGAGTTTCTCATAATAACGATGAACCAGTTCCGTGCGCCGCTCGATGAAACCGTCCAGCGCGGGAAGTTGGTGGATGCCCAGGGCGGCCTGAATGTCCATGAAGTTGAATTTGTAACCGGGCAAAACAATCTCGTAATGCGGGCTGCCAGATTTGCCAAACCGCGCCCACGCTTCGCGATCAATCCCGTGGAAGCGCAGCAACAGGATGCGCTTCTCCATGTTGGCGTCGGTGGTGGTGATGCAACCGCCTTCGCCCGTGGTCATGTTCTTGTTGGGGTGAAAACTGAAGACCTGCGTGTCGCCAAAACTTCCAATGCGCCGCCCTTTGTATTCCGTGCCAATGGCGTGGGCGGCGTCTTCGATGACGCGGAGACGATGTTTCTTGGCAATGGCGTAAACGGAATCCAAATCCACGGGCAGACCGGCGAAGTGAACCGGCATGATCGCGCGTGTGCGCGGAGTGATTGCGGCCTCCAAACGCGAGACATCCATGTTGTAAGTGTCTGGCTCAACATCCACCAGCACCGGTTTGCCGCCAGCGAGCACAATCGAATTCATCGTGGCCGCAAAAGTCATCGCCGTCGTGATGACTTCATCGCCCGGTTGCAAATCCAGCGAGAGCAGCGCCATCAACAGGCCGGCCGTCGCCGAGGAGCATGTCAACGCGCACGGCGCGCGCAAATAGTCCTGCAACATCTTCTCGAACTGTTTGGTGCGCGGGCCGGTGGTGATCCAACCCGATTCCAAACAGGCGACAACCTCAGCGATGGCCGCCGGACTGATCGTCGGTTTCGAAAAGGGCAGGAAAGCGTCGTTCGTTATTACGCTCTGGCTCGATTGAATTGGCGGTTTGTCCGGCGCGACGGTTTTCATGGTTTGACCGGCTGCGGATTGTAGGCGTCGGGCTGGTTGCTGAGGAGCACAAAATCATCGTCCTTCATGATTTCGATCGGGCGCCAACTGGGATTCATTGCGGCAAACGCCCGATAATGGCGCCAGCTTGTCAGCGCGTAAACGCGTTGATTACCTTGCCAGAGTTCGACGAACTGGTGCGCGTTCACGTAACGGTCGGAATGGCTCTCCAGTTGCAATCCGAAGCGCTGTTCGTCAGGTTCGAAGCTGACTACTCCGATCAACCTTTCCAGATACGGAGGCACGTCCTGACAGTATTCGCGCAGGTTGAAGACCAATGTATCCGGCGCGAGTCTGGGCTTCAGAAACTTGCAGAGTTCCCGGGCGGAGGGACGATGCAACGCGGCGGCCAGCGGATTGAACACCAGACAGATTCCAGCCGCCGCCAGCATCAGGACAACCAACCCGCGCGGTGAAGTCCGGCGCCGGCTGAAACGGAAAACCAAAATGGCGCTGATGGCCAATATCCCGATCAACACGCCAAACCACGGCAGCGCAGCCGGGCGGATCGTATCAGGCCGCGAACGCAGAATGAAGGGCGTGGCCGCGGCGAGCAAGGCGGCGATGATCGCATAGCCAACGTAACCCGCTTTGAGTGAAACCCGGCCGGGATCACCCCACGCCGCCGACAAATATCTTCCCACCAACAGCGCCAGCGCCGGATACACCGGCAGAATGTAAGGAATCAACTTGGATTGGGACGTGGAAAAAAACAGCAGCACAAACGCAATCCAGATGATGAAGAAATAAACTTCCGGCTGCTCGTGTCGCTTTTTCCATCCGCCTTGCAATGATTGCTTGATGGCCTGGGGCAAAAAAGCGACCCACGGAAACAGGCCGGCCGGCAGCACCACCAGGAAAAACCAGATCGGTTCCTCGCGCCGGTCCACCGCCGTGAGATAGCGCAACACCTGCTGACGCATGAAGTAGTACCAGAGAAAACCCTGCCCTTCCTCCTTGGTGGAAAAGAATCCGGCGCTGTGTTCGCGGGCGGGCGTGGCCAGCGCTGCCAGCACATGCCAGGGCACCGCGACCAGCAAAAAAAGCGGGATGCCAATCCACAGATAAAGCGGGAAAATGGATTTCCATCGCCACAAGAGCAGTGTCCAAAGAAAGATGATCGCCCCTGGAATCGCCAGACCAATGAGTCCTTTGGTCAGTGTCGCCACCGCCATGCACAGATAAAAGCCCGACAGCAGTCGTCGCCGCGTCGGTCCGGGCGGTTCGCGTACGCCAAGAATGAAACAACAGAGCGCGCCGCTGATGAACACGGACACCGCCATGTCCAGAAGAATGATCTGGCTCAAACCGAAAAAGAGCAGACTCGTGCCCAGCACAATGGCGGAAAAAATGCCCGCCGTCCTGCCGTAAAGTCTCCGCCCTGTGGCATAGATCGTGAGACAGCCGAGAATTCCCAACGCCGCCGGCCAGAACCGCAACGTGGCTTCGTGCATGCCGCCCGCCTTGAGCGCCAGTGCTTCGAGCCAGTAAAAGAACGGCGGCTTTTCAAAATACAAGACCCCGTTCAGGCGTGGCGTGACCCAATCGCCACTGGCGACCATCTCGCGCGGGATTTCCGCGTAGCGTCCCTCGTCAGGATTGCTGAACGGTCGCAGACCGATCATCGAAAAGTAGATCAAGCCCAGACCGAGAGTCAGCAGCGCCACATCTTTGGAAATGTCTCGCGCTTTTGATTTATCGTTGCTCATGCCCGGCGCAGTAAAACGTGGAACAAGCCCGCTCGCAATTGCAATTAACTCGTCAGTCATTGGCGGCACAGGGCAATGTCCGTGGAGCAATCGAGTCACCAAGATTGTGCCGTCAGTTGACGGCTACATAATGGAGTTAAGATTTCCAAAAAACTTTTTCACAAGTTCCGGGCAAGTTTGCTTCAATTCGGCACCCCGGAGGTTTGCAGGCGTCTGTGCGAGCTTTTTGTTTCGCAGTTTCGTAGTGCGTAAAGTAAAGGGGTCGGTTCTGAATGGCCCTTAGATAAGGCCCATAAAGTAAAGTAAAGGGGTCGGTTCTTGGTATTGACAACTGTTGATGGGCGGTTCACTCTCCCATCCATGGCGCGCAAGTTACGAGTGGAATATCCGGGGGCGATTTATCATGTGATGAATCGCGGCGACCGGCGTGAGGAGATTTTCAAGGATGACCCGGATCGGGAGCGCTTTCTGGAAGCGCTCGGCGAGGTGTGCAAGAAGACCGGCTGGCAGGTTCATGCGTTGTGCTTGATGGAGAATCATTTTCATCTGGTGGTAGAGACGCCGCAGGGCAATTTGGTGGCGGGCATGAAATGGTTTCTGGGCACTTACACTTCGCGGTTCAATCGTCGTCACAAGTTGTTCGGGCATCTGTTCAGCGGTCGTTACAAGGCGTTGGTGGTGGATGGCAGTGGCAGCGGGTATTTGAAGACGGTCTGTGATTACGTGCACTTGAATCCGGCGCGGGCGAAATTGTTGTCAGCGGACGAATCGTTGAGAAGTTATCGTTGGAGCAGTTGGCCGGAATACTTGAAGCGGCCCGGCAATCGCTGGCCGTGGTTGCGGGTGGATCGCTTGCTGGGTGAGTATCGGATTCCCGAGGACAACGCGGCGGGGCGGCGGCACTTGGAACAGGAACTGGAAGCGCGGCGCCAGGCGGAATCGGGAGCGGATTACAGAGCGATTCGACGGGGCTGGTGTCTGGGTGAGAAAGCCTTTCGCGAGGGATTGCTGGAGCAAATGAGCGAGCGCTTGGGCGCGGAGCACTACGGAGAGGAGCGGTTGGAGACGGGGACGGAGAAGGCGGAACGGATTATCCGCGAGGAATTGAAACAACGGCGCTGGAAGGAACGAGATCTGGCGAAGCGGGCCAAGGGTGATGTTGAGAAGGTAAAACTGGCCGGACGATTGCGTGAAGAAACGACGGTGACGGTGAAGTGGATTGCGGAGCGGCTTGAGATGGGGACGGCGGGTTACGTGAACAACCGGCTGTATCGCTGGCGCAAAGGAACGTTGCCTAAGTGAGCATGGAGTGACTGATACCAAGAACCGACCCCTTCGCTGTCGAGTTGCTGCTCACAAAAACCGGATTGCACTTCGGGCTGCGCTCGACCATAACTCTGCCCAAGTTAGCCAAGGTCTGTTCGGCTGCCGTCAACGGCATCGAGGCTTATCCGATCGAAGTCTTTCGTCGCGTGGCGTCGGAGCGCGTCCTTGACGGCTTCCGTGCCACCGGTCGTTTTTTCGGGAAGCTTCGCGCCCGCTTTGAGCAGCAACTCGACGGTCGTGGCGTAGTCTCCCGTCCGGCAATACCAGCCATGTTCCGAGCCGTGAATGGCCCATCCCAGTGGCGTGCTATGGAAGTCTGCATCGGTCAGTTCGAGCGGCGGTTCGTAACGAAGGATCTCGCGGGTCAACTCCGCATTCCCATGAAACGCCGCCCAGTGCAGCGGCGTGGCACGATGCTGGCCGAGCGAGTCCACGGGCAGACCCGCAGTGAGCATCACGCGGACGGCGGCGAGATTGTTGTTCCGCGCAGCGTGAGCGACCTGGCGATGATAGGCGTCGGACAAATCGGCGACGAGGTCAGGCTCTTGGGCGAGCAAGGATTTCACCGCGGTTTCGTCAACGGCCCAGCAAGCAGCAAGCAGTCTCACGTCGGCGGGACTGCGTTCCATCAATAAACGGAAGACGTCGTCGTGACCGAATTGCTTGGCGACGTCGTGCGGCGACACGTACCAACCGAGCGCCCATTGATAAATCGTTCCACCGGCCTTTTTGTTGATCATGGGAAAATATTCGTCGCTCACGCGCACGTGAATGCAGCCGGGATCGGAGTCCAGATGTTTGCGAACGAGGTCCGCGTCGCCCAGCGCTGCGGCCATGAGGATGTCGGTCTTGCAGCCGCGCTGAATCAAGTAACGCGCGATCTCCTGACGGTCGCCCACCATCCATTGTGCCGGTGTGGAATCGTGGTCGATGTCGCGGGCGTCAATGTCTGCGCCGTGATCCAGCAACCACTTCGCGATTTCGACCGTGCTGGCAAAATGTAGCGGCGTCTGTCCATCGCCGCCTCGCGCATTCACTAGCGACGGATTGGCCGAGATGAGTTCACGGACCTTCTCGTTCATGCCGAGGCGTGCGGCGGCGTGCACATCCACGACGGCGCCGCGCTGTATTGCGTACGCGGCCAGGTCAGGTTTCGCGCCGTGCAAGAGCCCGAATCCGCCGGCCCACCACCGGCTCTTCGCATTGATGTCCGCCCCGGCTTCGAGCAACACGTCCAGCATCTCGCGGCTGCGCACCTGCGTGATCACCGGCGCGTCGAAGGCCGCCACGGGTTCGTTGATCTTTGCCTTCATCGCGGGAAAACGTTCGAGTAACTGGCGGAACATGGTTGCGTCATTGTCTATAAATGCTTTCTTGAACAGTTCAACCGGGTCGTCTGCTTTGAGTGTGATGGAGTCCACATGCTCCTTGAGCTTCATCCAACTGGCGAAACCGTATTCGCGAGCGATGACAAGTTGCGCGTCGTGAAGGCGGAAGCCTTTTCCCCTCACCCGACCTTCGGTCACCCTCTCCCCATCCGATGGGGAGAGGGATGGGGTGAGGGGCGTTCTTGGTGATTTGACCGACGAACCACCAAAGTCGGGATGAAGCTCGCGCATGCGATTCACCGCCGCCGGCTCGCCGGCGAGATATTTTTTGAGGAGGTCTTTGGCCTGGTTCTTGAGTTGTTCAAGATTGGGCCGCGAAGGAAGCGACTTTGACATATAACCTTTCTGCTATCGCCTGTGGTCCGCGGGCAGGCAGCATCAAGGTTACGGTTGCACCGAGACTGGTAGGTAGGCTCAGCCCTTTCCGCGGACCCGGATGCGTCCTGAACGCAAATCAAGTCAGCCAGAATTGCATTTGCTTGTCAACTGACAGCCATTCGCATTTGAGTTTTTCTGGAGGGTGCGCGGTCTCAGTTACCAGTTACGCTACTGAACCACGTTACTCGTTGATATCACTTTGTGATCGCGTCGTAGATGGGTCCTTTGACCACCGTTTCCAGCATCATGGAAAAGGGCAAAGACTGCTCCATCGTGACGACCACCAAATCATCTTTGGGCGAGGTCCAATAATGTGTGCTAGCCATGCCGCCCCAGCCGTATTCCCCCACCCGGCCCGACGGCGCGTCATCTGTGGACTCGACGCGCACGGAAAAGCCAAGTCCAAAGCCAACGTCGGCGCGCTTCCCCACGCTGATGGCAATGGGAATGAGCGCGGGCGGCAACTGGTTGTGCGTCATCAACGCCACCGTTTCGGACTTCAAAACCCGCACGCCTTGAAGTTCGCCTCCCTGCGCAATCATTTGCAGGAAACGCATGTAGTCGCGTGTCGTGGACACCATGCCGCCACCGCCGGACAAGAGTTTGGGTTTGGTGAGGTAGGGGCTGGCGGTCTGCGTCTCGGCGGGTTTGAGAGTGCCGTTGCCATCGGAGTTGTAAATGGCTGCCAGGCGATCCGCTCTTTCGCGCGGCACGTAAAAACCGGTATCCTTCATGTCCAGCGGTTCCAAGAGGCGCTGTTGTAGGAACGCGTCAAACGTCATGCCCGAAGCGACCTCGATCACCCGACCGAGCACATCGATGGCAACGCTATACACCCACTTCGTGCCGGGGTCGTAGAGAAGCGGAAGTTTTCCCAATTTCTCACACATGGCCTTGAGGTCTTCGTTTGGATTCAAAACTTTGGCTTCACGGTAAAGCCTGTCCACGGGCGTGTCGCCGAAAGCGCCATAGGTCAAACCGGCAGTGTGCCGCATCAAATCGCGGATGGTCGGTTCGTGCGTCGGCGCGACGTTACCTGCTCCGTTCCACACTTTGAGACTCTTGAAATCGGGCACGTATTTGGACACCGGATCGTTGAGCTTGATCTTGCCTTCGTCATAAAGGATCAAGGCGGCGGCCGTGGTGAGCGCCTTGCTCATGGAGTAAATGCGGAAGATGGCGTCCGGGCGCATCGGTTTGTCTGCCTCCAGGTCCATCTTCCCGAACGTTTTGGAGTAAACCACTTTTCCATGCCGGGCGATCATCACCGTTGTACCGGCCAGTTTCTTTTGCTGGATCAGGTCTTCAATCACCTTGTCCACCTTTTCCAATTTCGCGGATGATATGCCAACGCTCTCGGGCGCGACGGAAGGCAGTTCACGAGCGGCGAGGGCGAGGGCGAAGCAAAGGCTGACCAGAAAACAAACCGACTTCAGGAAAGATGTTGGCGTGTGCATGTCGGCAAGGGTAGTGACGGGCTGCGCTGAGTTTCAAGTGTGATTTTTCCCGCTCTGCGTCGCACGGCGCAACTCGACATTGTCACCAACCACGAAAGCACCCTAAAGGGTGGACACCGAACCGTCGCGGCCCTGTTTGGTGTCCACCCTTTAGGGTGTGCCGGCGGCAGCAAGCAGGGTAGCAGTGTCAAGATGCGCTCCGTACCGTGCTTTCAACGGCGCCATTGTGTGTCCCATGTCGTTTGCGATACCATCGCCGACATGAAAGCCCGTGTGGTTTGCTATCTCGTCACGCTGCTGGCTCTGGGCATGGGATCATCACGAACTCCGGCGCTTGAGCCGATCCCGGATAAACTGGTTGTGCTGACCTTCGATGACTCCGTGGCGTCGCAATACTCGGTGGTGCGGCCCATCTTGAAGCGTTACGGATTCGGCGCCACGTTCTTCATCACCGAGGGTTTTTCCTTTCCCACCAACAAACGCGATTACATGACGTGGGAACAGATCAGGGAACTGCATCAGGACGGATTCGAGATCGGCAATCATACGCGCGATCACCTCGGTGTTTCGGACCGGACGCTTGGGCAATTGCGTGAACAGATCGAAGCCATCAACGCGCGCTGCGCCGAGCATGGCATTCCGCGGCCCGTCAGTTTCGCTTATCCGGGAAACGCCATCACACCGGGTGCGCTGCCAATTCTCAAGGAACTCGGCTTCCGTTTTGCCCGGCGCGGCGGCGCGCCGGAGCATCCGTATGCATGGGGACGCGGCTTCGCCTACGAACCGGGCTTGGACCATCCGTTGTTGATTCCATCGGCGGGCGATGCGCGGCCCGACTGGACGCTCGATGATTTCAAGCGAGGGGTGGACCAGGCGCGCGCTGGCCGGATCGCGGTCATGCAATTCCATGGCGTGCCGGATAATGAGCATCCGTGGGTAAACTCGCGGCCAGAGCGTTTCGAGGAATACATGCGCTACTTGAAGACCAACGACTTCAAAGTCATCGCGCTTCGCGACCTGGCCCGCTACGTCGATCCGGATCGGGCACCGGCTGACCCGTTGGCGATTGTCGAAAAGCGAAAGGCTGGGCGCAAGGAGGTGGTCGTCGAGGGAGAGGTTGTGGACGCAGCGGGCGGGAAACTGCTCCCGGCGAGAGTTTACATTCGTGGCGGCGACGGCACCTGGTATTTTCCGAAGTCCGCTTCCTCAGCCGGCACCGCGATTCGTTACGAGCGACGCAATGGCGCCAACCCAAATGCAGTGGAGATGCACACCACACTTTCGGCGCATCCGTTTCAAATCGAACTGCTGCCCGGCCGTTACACCTTTACCTTTGAGCATGGGAAGGAATATTTTCCCGAAACTCGCGAGGTGGTCGTTGAGCGTGGATTGCCGAAGCTCACGTTTCGACTGCGCCGGTGGGTGAACATGGCTGAGGAGGGTTGGTTTTCCGGCGACACGCACAATCACCGCGATCCGGCTGAGTTACCCAACACGATGCTGGCCGAGGATGTGAATGTCGCCCTGCCGATGGTGGACTGGACGACGAGTTCAACCATAGCGCCGAGCGCGAGCGGACGCGGCTTTCAGGGAAACTTTGGCGATGCACCAGTGCCGATCGACGCTACCCATGTTTGGAATCCACGAAATACCGAGTATGAGATTTTTCAAACCGGGAGAAGCAACCACATGCTGGGCGCACTGCTGATCTTGAATCATCGGACGCGTTTTGATGAACCGGTGTTGCCGGTGGGGCGCATTGCCGAGAAAGCGCGGGCCGAAGGCGCGTTGCTCGACCTCGAGAAGCACAATTGGCCGTGGTCCATCGCCCTCGTGCCATTGCTCAAAGTTGATCTGTTCGAACTCGCCAACAATCATCACTGGGAAACGGAGTACGCGGTGAGGAATTGGGCCGTGCCGGCGCCAGCGTGGATGGGGTTGTCCAATTCAGGCACGGGCACGGAACGCGATTGGACGCTCTACGGTTTTCAGACCTACTACGCGCTGTTGAACTGTGGGTTTCGATTGCGCCCCTCTGCCGGCACGGCCAACGGCGTCCATCCGGTGCCCCTCGGTTTCAGCCGGGTGTACGTTCATCTTGACGAGCCGTTCACTTACGATGCCTGGATGCGCGGACTCGCAGCGGGCCGCAGTTTCGTGACCACCGGCCCGATGGTGTTTGCGAAAGTCGATGACCAGTGGCCGGGAGCCACATTTCAGGCGACCAACCAGGCGAAGGATTACCGACTCGACTGCACCGTGCGGAGCAAGCAACCACTGGAAACCGTTGAACTGATCGTGAACGGCCTCGTGACCCAGCGCTTCGAACCGCAGAACAAGAAAACCGAAGTTGGCTCGTTCGCGACAGAGATAACGACCAGCTTCAGTCCCAAGACAACGTCTTGGCTGGCGTGGCGCTGCTTTGAAACGAGGCTCGCCGGCCGTTTCCGTTTTGCTCATACAGCGCCGTGGTATTTCGAAGTTACAGGCCAACCGCTTCAGCCGCGCCGGGTGGAAACGGACTGGCTGGTGGCGCGCGTGAAGGAAGAGATCGCTCGAAGCCGGGGTATCGCGCCGGAAGGATTGATCGAGGATTACCAACGCGCGCTCAAGATGTATGAGAAAATTGCAGCGATGGCGCGATAGACGGCCGCTTGAACGAAGAACTGGACAAGCCGGGCTGGAGGGTGGCAGTGTAGTCAAATGGGAAAGTTCATTCTAGGTTTCGTCTTGGGAGCCGTCATAGCAAGCATAGTTACAGCCGTATTCTTGACTCGACAATTTGTCGACTCAGAGCGACTCATCCAACAAGGGGATTTGGCGAAAGAAATAACTGAGGCGTTCGATGCCTACAAAAACCAAGACGCTTTGATCGCTAAATGGGAGTTGAACCGGCTTTTGCCCAGCCTTCACAAAGCGGCAGAGCTCGAAATCGAAGACAATGACCGGATCAGTTTCTATCTATTGTTGACTCACGGCCGCCTTTCAAAATTGTATTTCTCGCAGAATGACGATGAGAACGCTTCACGACATGCGGCGTTGGCTATTTCTGCAGGGAACAGCGTTTCGTTGATCCACACTGGAGCGACGACAATTCAACTCTACGAGGTGTTGGAGAAATTCGATACACAAGGTTCATCCGAAATGAAAATTCCTAAAGGAGAAACCCGCTAAGAGCAAAGCCCAGTAAACTTATCTCAACATAAAGTGGACAATGCTATTCCTGGATGTGCTGGGCTGACTGAATGAAGGTAACCTGAACCTCTAAAAATTCACTGATCACTTCAGCAGCGACATTAAACTGTCCTGCATGGCGTCGGCCCAAATCTGATAACCGTTGGCGTTGGGATGCAGATAGTCCGGCATCACTTCCTTGGACATCGTTCCGTCCGGCTCCAAAAACTTGTCGCCGATGTCGAGATACTTCACGAGTTTGCCGTCGTCCAACCTGGCGATGCTGGAATTGATCTCTTTGATTTTGACGCGATTGGGGGTGTTGGGTTGGGCGTCGCGTGGGAAAATACCCAGCAGCAGAATTTTGCTTTGCGGAAGGCGAGTCCGAAACTCCTTTACGATGGCCATGATGCCTTCGACGATTTCAGGAGCGGAATTACTGCGGGTGTTGTTCGTGCCGATCATCAGGACGATCACCCTGGGTTTGATGCCGTCCAGCTCGCCATTCTGCAACCGCCACAACACATACCGCCACAACACATGCTCGGTGCGGTCGGCGGAAATGCCAAAGTCCGCCGCCTTGAGCGGGACGTAACGTTCCTGCCAGAGTTTTTGGTTGCGCCAGCCGTCGGTGATGGAATCGCCGACGAACAGCACATCGATGCCGCCCTCTTTGGCTTGCGCTACGAATCCTTCGTGTCGTTTGAGCCAGCCGGCCTCGCGCGGAACGGGTTTGATGGCCGTGTTGCCTGCCGGACTGGTTTGTGGGTCGGCGGCGCACGTTGTCCGTGCGACGAGTGTGCAAAGTGCGAAGGTGACTAAAAACGAGCGAGCGGCTAAAGATTTTTGCATATGGCTTTTGTAGCGTGAAGTTTGACAGAGATCAACTTGTCTGTTGGATGCGTTGGAGTTCACGCTTCAGCGTGTCAGGACGACGTTAGCATCGTGGTGACGAGGCTAAACTATGCAGTTGAATACACCCATTTCCATGAACCTTGTAGCGCAGCCGTCCCGGCTGCGAGTTCGTGCGGCGTCTCGCCGCTCGGAAAAACACGGAGCGGGACGCCCCGTGAACTCGCAGGCGAGGACGCCCGCGCTACGACCGCAGTCCGAGTTCAGAGATTCAAGGCGCGAATTGTTTCGGGGAGTTCTCACCCGGGCGCGCCCCATCGACCTGCTGCCAGCCCACCCACCCCGGACCCCTCCCAGGAGGGGAACAATCCCACGTGCGTTGCTCCCCTCCTGGGAGGGGCTGGGGGTGGGTTCAGGGCTTAACGCACGACATCGTCATTCGGGGAATTCTCCCATCCGATGGGGAGGCATGAACACGAACCGCTTTTTCTCCTCCTCATCCGCCTGAATTCTGTCATACACATCCATGTGTGAAAGAAGCGGAATCCAGTTATCTCGCGACTGCCCTTCATCCAAGTCTTGGCGACGAACCGGCCAACGGGCGGATTGTTGTCAGCCGCTGGACGCTGCGGTTCGAGTCCGAGGCCGGGAATGTCGAGCTGCCCATAGCGGGGCTGCAAATCGAGTTCAGCGAGGAGGCGGATCGAGTTTTCTTTTCGCACCCCGATCACCCCGACTGGACCATCTACACTTATGATCTGCACATTTTGGAACACCATGCGCTGGCGCAAAACACGCAGGTTCGAAATCAAATCAAGGAGGTGCAGGCGCGCGGGGCTGGCCGAAAGGCGCTGATCATCACCGCGAGTTTCCTGGTCTGCTTCGGCATTGCGGCGGCACTGGTGTCCTGGCTCAGCGGTTGGATGGTTCGTACGCTGGTCGCCAAGGTGCCCGTCGAATGGGAGGCCGACCTTGGTAATTCACTGTTCGAAGAAATCAAGACCGAGGATAAAACGTCGGGCGCTACGAAGCCGGCGGCGGAACTGAAAGCATTGACCGACCGGCTGGCTCGCGCCCTGCCGGATACGAACCGCACGTTTCAAATCCACCTCCTCGATGTTCCCATCCCCAATGCCTTCGCGTTGCCGGGCGGACACTTGATGGTGAACACCGGCTTGTTGGAGGTCGTGAAAGGTCCGGAAGAATTGGCCGGCGTGCTCGCGCACGAAATGGCCCACGTCACGCAACGCCATGGTTTCCGCAAGATCATCTCCGCCATGGGACCGTTTCTGCTCGCGCGGCTGTTGACTGGAAATAATCGCGGCTTGTTGGGCGTCATCGGCAACAGTTCCGGTGTCTTGGTCGGGCAAACCTATTCCCGCGCGTATGAAAACGAGGCGGATGATGTCGGCTGGCAATATCTCGTGAATGCCAACATCGATCCGCGGGGAATGATCAGGGCGTTGCAGGCGTTGAAAGCCGAGGAAGACAAACTCAAATTGAGCCACACGAATCTGCGCGGGTTCAGTTCGCATCCTCCCACCGAGGCGCGAATTCGGCGGCTGGAAGCCAAGTGGGAGAAATTGAAACGGAAGACCGGCTTTGTGCAGTTTGATCCGCCCGGCCCATGAGTGGTCGGCTGTGACAACGGGGAGAGAATTCCCCGAAAGAAGATTCCACGATTCCACGCATTAAACCCGTGAACCCGCCGCCAGCCCCTCCCAGGTGGGGAGCGGCCCGCCTGCTTCGCGGTGGGCAGGCGCACGGTCGCTTGCTTCCCTCTTGGGAGGGGTCAGGGGTGGGTTGGGTTGGCAGCAGGTCCATGGGGAGCGCCGGGGTGAGAATTCCCCGAAAGATTCGCGCATTGAACCCCTGAACTGCCCGGACAAATTTATGTTGCATATGCAACATGAAACTGTCCGAGCGGTTCATGGAGAGGGGGCGTTCAACACCGTCGTTCCGGCTCGGACCTGATCAATTCTTTTCCGGCTCGAACAGTTTCCGATGCCGTTCGGCTTTCGGCAGTTTGCCCGTAACGCGGACTTCCCGATAAAACTTTTCGAGGTTGCCGTGGTTCTGTTGTAAAAGCTTTTGGAATGCCGGGACGAGATCATAGTAGGTGGCCACGGTGTTGAGTTGCGCGTTGTTGAGCGGTTGCGAGAACCAGTTGTCATAATTGCCGACCCCGCCCCACTGCGCTTTGAGTCGCTCGTAGTTGCGGCGCAGTCGCCCCAGGATGTCTTCCCTTTGTCGCCGTCGCTCGGCTAACGAGTGCAGGATGTTCGTGGCGCAGCCCGAGCTTTCTTTGTCGTAAAATGATCCAAGCTCGCGCCGGGTCGCTTGAACCAAGCGCACGAATTGTTCGTTACGTTCAATCGCGAGTTGATAGTCTCCCAACGCCGCCGCATCCCCCGAGGCCAGCAGCCAGCGTCGCACGCCCTCTTGTCCCACCGTCGTGGCAAATGCTTCGTTGAAATCCGTGTCGCCGTGGATAAATTCCCGTTGGTGCGCCAGTTCATGAAAAATGGTCTCCGCCAGCTCCGCTTCGCTGTGATTGATGAACGTGTTTAGGACGGGGTCTTTGAACCAACCCAGCGTGGAGTAGGCTTCCACTCCTTCCACGTAAACATCAAACCCTTTTCCCGCCAGGCTGTCCCCGTAGTGTCGGGCGTCGTGTTCCGAAAAATAGCCGCGATACTTGAGGCTGCCGACCACCGGATACCACCACGTTTTGGGCGTCAACGAGAATTCCGGCGCGGCATGAACGTTCCAAACCACGTAGCGGCGATGGAGATCGACGTAGCTCCGGTAATGACCGTTGGCCGGCAGTTTGAGTTCCGACTCTGCAAACTCACGCAGCTTGAGGACCACTTGGAATTTTTCCTTGAGTGACGCTGGCGTCTGCGGATCGGCAATCAACTCGCTCATGGGCCGCCGATGTTTCAGAACCTGGTATTGACCCTGGACCGCCTGCTTATAGTAGTTGGCGGTCTGGCAACCCGTAAGCCCTGCCGCCAACATGAGCAAAAATACGCGCGTCACTTCAGAACATTAGAATGTTGCCGCGACTGGGTCGAGGATAACCAATCCGACGATTCAAAATCGCGCCCTGCGGGAAAGGGTTAGAACGGGAGCGCGATTCCGGCGAACAGGACAGGGTTGCGTTTCGCATCCAGTCCGATATGCAGGTAACCGCCGTTCTTGAACTGCTTGTAGAGTTTAACCACGAGTCCTTTTTGATCGTCGCGCTGACCGAACTCGTAGGAGGTGCCGACGTCGAAAGAGATTCCGTGGGTCAGCGGCACGGACAATGCCAGCTCGACCCTCTGTTCCGCGAACAGGTGATAATAGTAGCGCGCATTGGCCAGCAGAAATACCCGGTCGCCGTCCTTGAAAGCCATACTCACGAATGCGTAGGGACTCGTCCTGAATGGACGGACGCCGTAGTTCACGCTGCGGCTGGCCGACAACTGCTGCCACCAGGAGCGTTCCGCAGCCCGGTAAGACGGGTCGAGCGGAGACACCGCTTCCTCGTGAACATTGCCCAATGAGTTCAGGAGCAGATCGGTCACGAACGTTTGATGATCCTTGAGCCACACCATGAACGGAAGCTCGAGCACGGTTTCCCGGAAACTGTCCACAACCGCCCTTGAAAGCGAATGGCGGGCTGCGTCGGGAATGCGCTCGCGGAGTTGCTGGGAGTCTCGGTCCGCCAGTTTCAGGCTCCAATTCAAGGCGTTAAACGGTCGAAAATCATCAGCAAATTGTTCCTCAACATTTTGGTCGAACGTGGCCTTGTAACGGTCCCAAAACGCGGTGGGTTCTCCGGCTGGTGACTCAAGCGATTCGGTTGGCGGCAGGTACTGGAGGTTAACGCCTTGATCGGCGGCTTGTCCCTTGACCGCGGCAACCAGGGCCAGACCGTACAGCAAACAATAGAGCGAGCGAGCAAAGATTGAGCGTTGCTGGCGGAGACAGATGTTCTTTCGGATTCTGTGGCTTCGGGAAACCTGATTGCGACCACCACGGAGATCGAAACCGCGCAACCGCCCACCGGGAAGGAAAATTCCTGCAACTCTACTTCGTTGTGTCCTGAACGTCTTCATCACGATTCCATTTTACTACTTCACAAGTAGCAACCGCGATGCCGTGCATAAGTATAGGCCTTTCCGACCGCAAGCGCAACCGGAGGTCTCCGTCGAACGCAGCTTTCGCAGGCGGAGTTGAACCGCCGATTGAACGTTGCCCAACCTTTCGAGTGCGAATAAGAACCTGCCTTCATGGCCTTTGCACCAATTCCAAGGCGCAAGGGGTGAAGCTGCGTCGATCACACCTCTGCTTCAGCGCGGTGGTTTCCTTCGAGCCGACATGAGTACCATCTTGCCCCTTCCGTCCTGCGTGGTGACCGATTTCAAGTCACCGGTTGAGAGACTGCGTGAATCTCGCAAACAAAGCGTGATGCGTGGGCTTGCTGGGGGATTCTGGATGGTGGAGCCGAGGGGATTCGAACCCCTGACCCCCACAATGCCATTGTGGTGCTCTACCAACTGAGCTACGACCCCATCCGCGGCGGTCAATCTAGAATCCCACGTCGGAATGTCAAAGCGATTCTCCAAATGCGAGAACGCGCCTTCGGCACGGGGCTCAATTTCAGAATACGTTCGCCCTCGGCGACAGCGGCCGGGCGACGAATCCAAGCAAGAACACCTTGACCATGTGCTTCTGTTTCCTGAGCGGCACTGTTTCCAGTCCGGTCAAGGCGCCAATCACGGGCAAATCATTCTCACGCCCTGATCGCGGCGCGCGGTCGCCGATCGCTCAACGCCAAGTCTCGCCGCATCAATCGAGTCCCAGAATCTTCCTGCCTTGTTCGGTGATCATGGATTGGTGCCAGGGCGGGTCCCAGACAATATCCACGCTTGCTTCATCGACTCCGGGCAACTCCAGCAATTTCCCTTGCGCATCCCCCGCGATGACGCTGCCCATCCCGCAACCTGGTGCGGTGAGGGTCATTTTCACCGCCACGAAATTTTTGCCATCAGGTAGCGCGTCGATGTGCATGTCGTAAACCAGTCCCAGATCGACAATGTTCACCGGAATCTCCGGATCAAAACACGTTTTCAAAGTGTCCCAGACCAGCTTTTCATCCACGGCACCTTCCTTCGATTCGTTTCCCCGTGCAGCGTACGAAGTTGATTCAATTCCGAGCGCGTCGCGATCCTTTGCGGCAATGCGATACAAACCGCCCTGCGCATGGACCGTATAAGTGCCGCCGAGCGTTTGAGTAATATCGACCGGCATACGTGCCGGCAACGTCACCACGCTGCCAGCGGGGATTTGCACCGCTTCACAATCACGGCTTAGTTCGACGGAAGTCACGTCTTGCATGGCGAAAAATAGTTTGACTGTCATCAAGTTCCGACGCGTCCAGAGACAAGTTAACCTGATCAGGCCGCCCGCCCAAAGCAAAAATCTCGTTTCCGCGTGCTGCCTTTTCAACGGGGGTTGGGAACTGGCAGCCATGACAACTCGTCGTGGCTGACGCTACAATAGAATAAGGTCTGGCCATTACTGACAATTCTTTAAGCTTGTATAGATTCGTTCGCGTAGGTTTCGATATTTCCAAGTTGCTGGTTATCCTCGATAAACCAGGCACGGTTGTGGATGTCAGGGAGTAATACTAACGATGAACTTGAAGACTGGAGGTAATGCATTGGGAACTTGTTGCCGTGAGGCGAAGAGCAAAGTTCGTCAGGCAAGGATCAGGCTGCAAGTAAAGCTTGTCCTCTTGTTCAGCTTGGTGTTGGGCAGCTGGTGGGCCTTGCGCGGGACCGGTGCCGGCTGGATTTACGGAGAGCGCTATATCCAGAGCCAAGAGCGACGCGGTACGGCGCCTTCTCGCTACCCTCGGTTGGGCTCGAGGGCCAGGGAGCGATACGGGTGACTGTCAGCGGCGAAGTGGGGGTGAGTTACGCTTTGGAAGCGTCCAGCGATTTGCTCAACTGGAGCAAACTGGATGTGCAGGACAATACGACAGGGTCCGTGGAG